>CAXTSD010000005.1:0-22474 GCA_964246775.1 uncultured Acetobacteraceae bacterium
CCACCGACGCCTTGCCCATTCAAGACGAACGCGAAAACCGCGCGTCTTCTACCCAATGCGAACCTTATTTTAACGCCTATGGGGCTTTGCCCCTTGACCCCACCAAAGGCCGGCGGCCTTTGGAAACCGATTTCTTAAGTAAACGGGGTTTGGGGCCGCCGGCCCCAATGGGGTCAAGGGGCAAAGCCCCTTGCCTTGCCTTTACGTCGCGGCAAAGGCGGTGACGATTGCCTTGCAGAACGCCGGTATGTCATCCGGCTTGCGCGAGCTGACGAAGTTGCGGTCGACTACGACCTCCTCGTCCTTCCAGGTCGCGCCGGCGTTGCGCAGGTCGGTCTGCAGCGACGGCCACGAGGTCAGGGTTCGCCCGCGCACCGCATCCGCTTCGACCAGCATCCACAGGCCATGGCAGATCGCGCCGACCGGCTTGCCGGCCTCGGTGAAGTGCTTCACGAACGCCACGGCATGCTGGTCAAGGCGCAACTTGTCCGGGTTGGTGGTGCCGCCAGGCAGCAACAACGCGTCGAACGAGTCGGCATCCGCCTCGGCGACGGCCTGATCGACGGTAATGGTCTCGGCCTTGTTCACGTCCTTCTGCATCGACTGGATGGTGCCTGGCTGCAGCGATACCACGCTCACGGTTGCGCCGGCCTGGCGCAATGCCTCGATCGGCTTCACGATCTCCGCCTGCTCGACGCCGTCAGTCGCCAGCACGGCAACCTTACGCCCCTGCAACGTCGCGGCCATGCTCGCCTCTCCTTTGTTGTCTGACCTCGCCGCCTCCGGATGCGGTGCTCTGGGTGCGGTGCGGCGGTGAGGCACGCAGAACCGCGCCGCCGCCGCCGGGTTCGCCGCGCTTGCGTCACGGAATGGTGTAGGCGAGAACCCGTGGCGGCCCTGCCGTCAGTGACCGAGCATCCAGGGCCGCGCCGGCGCGGCGTCCGCCACCCGACGTGTCGGCGCCTTGCAGCAGCCGCATCCGCTCGGATGCGGCGCGCTGCGCCTCGGCTCGTTGGCGCTGCGCTCATTGATGGCGGCGGCACGGCGCAAGCCGGCATCGACCGAGGCGAAATGCGGCGCGGTCAGCAAGGCGCGGGGCGACAGGCTGCCGCAGCTTTCGCAAGGCTGCGGCCGCGCGTAGTCGCGCATCGGACGCTGGGCGGTGAACGGTCCGCAGGCCGCGCAGAGATAGTCGTAGGCCGGCACGGCTACAGATCCGCGGCGAGCGGCATGGCGACGCCGCCCTTGATGCCGCCGCTCGGCCCGTCGGCGCCTGGGTTAATGTCGAACTCGAAGATGCCTGTCGGCAGCCAGAGGGTGGCGCAGGAGTTCGGAATGTCGACGACGCCGCTGATGTGGCCCTGCACCGGCGCGGTGCCGAGGATGGCGTAGGCCTGGGCGCCGGAATAGCCGAACTTCTTCATGTATTCGATGGCGTTGAGGCAGGCCTGGCGGTAGGCGACGTTGACGTCGAGGTAGTGCTGGGCGCCGCTCTCGTCGACGGAGATGCCTTCGAAGATCAGGTAGTCGTCGAATACCGGCTTGATCCGGCTCGGCTTGAAGATCGGCGTGCGCACGCCGTATTTCGCCATGCCGCCCTTGATCAGCTCGACCTTGAGATGGATCCAGCCAGGCATCTCGATGGCGCCGCAGAAGGTGATCTCGCCGTCTCCTTGCGAGAAATGCAGGTCGCCCATCGACAGGCCCGCGCCCGGCACGAATACCGGGAAGTATACGCGGGCGCCGCGCGACAGATCCTTGATGTCGCAATTGCCGCCATGCTCGCGCGGCGGCACGGTGCGCGCGCCGGTGGCGGCCGCGGCGTTGCGCGCCTCGCCGGTGAGGCGGCCCATATGCGCGGTGGCGGCGAAAGGCGGGTTGGCGAGGGGCGGGACGCGGTTCGGGTCGGTGGCGATCAGCCCGGTCTCGCGCCGGTTCCAGGTCTCGAGCAGCTTCGGGTCCGGCAGGCAGCCGATCAGCCCGGGGTGGATCAGCCCGGGAAACCGCACGCCGGGCACGTGGCGGCTGCGGGTGAACATGCCCTCGAAATCCCAGATCGACTTTTGCGCCTGCGGGAAATGTTCGGTCAGGAAGCCGCCGCCGTTCTGCTTCGAGAAGAAGCCGTTGAACCCCCAGTTGTTGTGCGGAAAGGCGCCGATGTCGAGGAAATCGACGACCAGCAGGTCACCGGGTTCGGCGCCCTCGACGGCGACTGGACCGGACAGGAAGTGCACGATCGAAAGGTCGATGTCGCGAACGTCCGCGGCGTCGTCATCGTTTTTTATGAAGCCGCCGGTCCAGTCGTAGCACTCGATGATGAAATCCTGCCCCGGTTTCACCGTCGCCACCATCGGAATGTCCGGGTGCCAGCGGTTGTGCACCATGTCGTTCTCGTAGGCGGATTTCGACAGGTCGACCTTGATCAGCGTGTCCGTCATGGCTTGCTCCTGTTCAAGAAGGAAGGCCTACTTTTTTGAAAAAAGTAGCAAAAAACTTTTGTTTATTTGGCCCGACTACCCAACGGTAGACCTACATAAATAAAAGCTTTTTGGTTCTTTTTCTCGAAAAAGAACCGCTTTCTTCCTGTCAGACCGCAAGATAACGGCTGACCTGTTCAAGGTTGATATCGCCGCGCAACGCCTCGTGCACGATGCGGCCGCCTTCCATGACCAGCACGCGGTCGGCGATGTCGAGCGCGAAGCTCAACACCTGCTCGGAGGCGACGATCGACAGCCCGCGCTCGTCGCGTATGCGGCGCAGGGTGCGGCCGAGTTCCTGGATGATGTTGGGCTGGATGCCCTCGGTCGGCTCGTCGAGCAGCAGCACCTTTGGCCGCGTCGCCAGCGCCCTGGCGATCGCGAGTTGCTGCTGCTGGCCGCCGGAGAGGTTGCCGCCGCGCCGGTCGCGCATTTCGGCGAGCACGGGAAACAGCGTGTAGAGGTCGGGCGGCACGCCGCGGCCGTTGTGCACGAACAGCCCGGTCTCGATGTTTTCCTTCACCGTCATCGTGGAGAAGATCATCCGCCCCTGCGGCACGTAGGCGATGCCGCGGGCGACGCGTTGGTGGCTGCGCAACGCCTGCACTTCGGCGCCGCCCACCCGCACGGTGCCGGAACGCACCGGCACCAGGCCGATCAACGACTTCATCAATGTCGTCTTGCCCATGCCGTTGCGGCCGACGATGACGACGATCTCGGCCGGCGCGACGTCGAAGCTCAAGCCGTGCAGAACCTCGCTTTGACCATAGGCGACGTGCAGATCGGCGACCGAGAGCATCGGCGCGACCGCCTGCGCGGAGGCCGGCGGCGGGGCGAGCTCAGTGTCCAAGATAGACCTCCTGCACCTTCGGATCGGCTTTCACATGCGCGATCGAGCCTTCGGAGAGCACGCGGCCCTGATGCAGCACCGTCACCTTGTGCGCGATGTCCTCGACGAAACCCATGTCGTGCTCGATCACCAGCACCGAGCGTTGCTGGATGACGGTGTGCAGCAGCTCGGCGGTCTTCTTGCGTTCGCTTACGCTCATGCCGGCCACCGGCTCGTCGAGCATCAGCAGCGCCGGATCCTGGATCAGCAGCATGCCGATCTCGAGCCACTGCTTCTGGCCGTGGCTGAGTGTCGCACCCATCTGGTCGAGATGGTCACGGAGGAAGATCGCGCTCGCGATTTCCTCGACGCGGTCGGTCAGCGCCGCGTCGCGCTTGAAAGTGAGCGCGCCCCAGACGCCGCGGCCGCGCGGATACGAGATCTCGAGGTTCTCGAACACCGTGAGGTCTTCGTAGATCGACGGTGTCTGGAACTTGCGCCCCACCCCGGCGCGGACGATCTCGTGCTCCTTCATTTTCGTCAACTCGTGGCCCTGGAACAGGATCGAACCCGAACTCGCTCGCGTGCGGCCGCAGATCAGGTCGAGCACGGTGGTCTTGCCGGCGCCGTTCGGCCCGATGATGACGCGTATCTCGTTGGGGTCGATGTAGAGCGCCAGTTCATTGACGGCGCGAAAGCCGTCGAACGACACGGTGAGGTTTTCGATGCTGAGGATGAAATCCCGCGGCGCGGTCATCCGGCTATTCCGCGACCGGCACGGCCGGCGCCTCGACCGAGGCGATGGTCGGCGCGCGGTGGCGGGGTTGCGGCAGCAGGCGATCGACCAACGGGTCGAGATACTGGCGGTAGATGCCGGCGAGCCCGGCGGGAAAGGCGACGACGACGAGGATGAACAGCGCGCCCATCGCGAACAGCCAGAGCTGCGGCAGATCCTCGGACACCGTGGTGCGCGCCCAGCCGACCGCGAGCGCGCCGTAGATCGCGCCGAGCACCGAGGTGCGGCCGCCGACGGCGCAGTAGATCACCATCTCGATCGACGGCACGATGCCGATCAGCGACGGCGACATGAAGCCGACCTGCAAGGTGAACAGCGCGCCGCCGATGGCGGCCAATCCGGCGGCGAAGCAGAACACGAAGATCTTGAAGTTGGCAACGCTGTAGCCGGAAAACCGCACGCGGTCCTCGCGGTCGCGCATGGCGACCAGGATGCGGCCGAGCTTGGAGCGGCGCACGTACTGCGCGGCCAGCACGGCGGCGATCAGCAGCGCCGCGTTGATGAAGTACAGCACGAGCTTCGCGTGGTCGGGCCGGATGTCCCAGCCGTGCAGGGTGCGCAAATCGGTGATGCCGTTGACCCCGCCGGTAAAACCCTGCTGACCGATGATCAGTATGGTGAGTATGGCCGAGATCGCCTGGGTGATGATGGCGAAATAGGTGCCGCCGACGCGGCGCTTGAACATCGCGGCTCCGATCACGAAGGCGAGCAGCACCGGCACCACGACCACGGCAACGAGGGAAAACGCAAGCGAGTGGAACGGCCGCCAGAAATACGGCAGGGCGGTGATCTGGTTCCAGTCCATGAAATCCGGGATGCCAGGTGTGGACTGGATCTTTGTCGCCTCGGGGGTCGATGCCTCGAGCTTCAGATACATCGCCATGCAGTAGCCGCCGAGGCCGAAGAACACGCCCTGCCCGAGGCTGAGTATGCCGGCATCGCCCCAGCATAGCACGAGGCCGAGGGCGACGAAGCCGTAGGTGAGGTATTTGCCGATCAGGTTGAGCCGGAACGGATCGAGCGCCAGAGGAAACACGATCAGGATCAACAACGCGAACACCGCGATCCAGATCACGTCCTTGCGGTTGAGGATCATCTGCGCCTCCTCACCGGCGGACCTTGAGGGTGAACAGGCCCTGCGGCCGCAGCATCAGGATGAACACGACGGTGAGCAGCACGATCACCTGCGCCATCGAGCCGGACAGGAAGAACTCGAGCACCGAGCGCGTCTGGCTGATCGAGAACGCCGAGGCGATGGTGCCGATCAGGCTTTCGGCGCCGCCGAACACGACGATCAGGAACGTGTCGACGATGTAGAGCTGGCCGGCGGTCGGGCTGGTCGAGCCGATCATCGTGAAGGCGCTGCCGGCAACCCCGGCGATGCCGCAGCCGATGCCGAAGGTGTAACGATCGACCCGCTCGGTGTTGATGCCGACGGCGCCCGCCATTGCCCGGTTCTGCATCACCGCGCGCACTTGCCGCCCCCAGCCCATGCGGTAGATCAGCAGGTAGACCGCGGTTGCGATCAGCACCGTCAGGCTGATCACCACCATGCCGTTGATCGGTATCTGGATGGTGTCGGTGACGTTTGACGCGCCCATCATCCAGTCCGGCTGGTCGACGCCGACCTCGCGGGCGCCGAAGATCGAGCGGTAGACCTGCTGCAGGATCAGGCTCAGCCCCCAGGTGGCGAGCAGTGTGTCGAGCGGGCGCTTGTAGAGGTGGCGGATCAGCGCCCATTCGATGAACATGCCGAGCGTGCCGGCGACGCAGAAGGCGAAGATCACGGCGAAGAAGAAATATAGCCCGAAGGCGAAATGCAGGTAGGTGGTGAACAGCTTGCTGGTGAGGAAGGTGACGTAGGCGCCGAGGATCATGAACTCGCCATGCGCCATGTTGATGACACCCATCTGGCCGAAGATCACGGCGAGACCAAGCGCCATCAGCACGAAGACGGAGAACAGGATCAGGCCGGCGAAACCCTGCATCGCCATGATCGAGCCGAGATCGCCGAACGAGTAGCCCATCAGCATGTCGTGCTCTCCCTTTGCCTTGCGCCTACTGGTAGCCTTTCGGAAACGGGTTGGGCTCGATCAGATCGCGGCTTTCGTAGACGATGTCGAACTGCCCGTCGGGTCGCGCGTGGCCGATCAGGCTGCGGCTCCACAGGTGATGGTTCGGATGGATGCGCACGAGGCCTTCGGGCGCGTCCTTGAACTCGATGCCTGGCGAGGCGGCGACGATCTTGTCGACGTCGAAGCTGCCTGCCTTTTCCACCGCGAACTTCCACAGCCACGGGCCGAGATAGGCGGCCTGCGTCACGTCGCCCATCACGCTGTTCGGGCCGTTCGCGGTCTTGAAGGCGGCGACGAACTTCTTGTTGGCCGGCGTGTCGAGGCTCTCGAAATACTTGAAGCTGGCATAGGCGCCGGCGATGTTCTCGCCGCCGATGCCGAGTATCTCGTCCTCGGTGACGGAGACCGTCATCAGCGTCTGGCGGTTCATGCTGATGCCGGACGCCTTGAGCTGCTTGAAGAAGGCGACGTTGGAGCCGCCCACCACGTCGGCGAAGATCACGTCCGGGCGCACCAGGCGGATCTTGTTGATCACCGAGTTGAACTGCGTCGAGCCGAGCGGGTAGTATTCCTCGCCGACCACCTTGCAGCCGGTCAGGTGCTGCTCGATGTGCTTGCGCGCGATCTTGTTGGTGGTGCGCGGCCAGATGTAGTCCGAGCCGATCAGGAAGAAGGTTTTCGACTTCTTCACGTCGGACAGCCAGTTCAGCGCCACCAGCACCTGCTGCGTCGCCTCCTGGCCGGTGTAGAAGACGTTCTTGCTCTGCTCGAGCCCTTCATAGAAGGTCGGGTAATACAGCAGCCCGTTGTATTGCTCGAATACCGGCAGCGTCGCCTTGCGCGAGGCCGAGGTCCAGCAGCCGAACACCGCGGCGCAATGGTCGTTGACCAGCAGCTTCTTGGCCTTTTCGGCAAATGTCGGCCAGTCGGAGGCGCCGTCCTCCTGGACCACCTTGATCTGCCGCCCCAGTATGCCGCCCGACTTGTTGATCTCGTCGATTGCGAGTTTTTCCGCCTCGATCGAACCGGCCTCGCTCAGCGCCATCGTGCCGGTGACCGAGTGCAGGATGCCGACGGTCACCGCGTCGTCGGTGACCGCGAGCCCCGTCGTGTTGACGGCCGACGTAGCGGGACCGGCGGCGGTCGCGACGCGCGGCAGCATCGCCGCGAGCGGCAGCGCCGCCAGGCCCTGCAGCAACTGGCGACGAAGGGCGGAGACTTGGTCGTCGGGCATGGAAACTCCGTCTGGCTGCAGACGGAACAATGCAGGTTCGGTGCCAATCCCGCACTGCGGCATTATGCCGGTCGTCGTCGTCGCGTTGCAGCCTTGGTCAGCCCGACCGAACGTGACGGCTTCGGGTCAGCTTCCCACCAACCCGAGTTGCGGGCTCGACGGCTCGGCCTGGCTGCGGCGGGGGATGCGGCCGGCTTGGCGCGCCTCGTAGCCCGCCTCGATGCCGGCCCGCATCGCGCGCGCCATGCGGGCAGGATCGCGGGCGTGCGAGACGGCGGTGTTGAGCAGCACCGCATCGCAGCCGAGCTCCATCGCCACCGCCGCGTCGGACGCGGTGCCAATGCCGGCGTCGAGGATGACCGGCACCGTGCTGGTGGCGCAGATGCGCTCGATCTGGTGCGGGTTGAGTATGCCGAGGCCGGTGCCGATGGGCGCACCGAGCGGCATCACCGCGGCCGCGCCGACGTCGGCGAGGCGGCGGCAGGCGACCGGGTCGTCGTTGCAATACGGCAGCACGGTGAAGCCGTCGCGCACCAGGATCTCGGTCGCCTCGATCAGCGCCACGATGTCCGGATACAGCGTCTCGCGGTCGCCGATCAGCTCGAGCTTGACCCAGGGCGTGCCGAGCGCCTCGCGGCCGAGGCGGGCGGTGAGCAGGGCGTCACGCACGGTGGCGCAGCCGGCGGTGTTGGGCAGCAGGGTCGCCCGGCCGTCGAGCAGGTGGACGAGGCTCTCCGTGTAAGCCTCGAGGCTGATGCGGCGCAGCGCCACCGTCACCATCGCCGGCGCCGCGGCGTCGATGCTGTCGAGCAGCGCCTGCTGGTTCGGATAGCCGCCGCTGCCGAGCAGCAGCCGCGAGGTGAAGCCGCGCCCGGCGATGCTCAAGCCCTCGGGCGGCGGAGCGGTCCCAGTGTCCACGCTAGCCGCCTCCGAATGGGCGGACGATCTCGACCGTGTCGCCTGGCGCGAGCGCGACGTCGCTCCAGGCGGCGGCCGGCACCACCTCGCCGTTCAGCGCCACCGCGACGCCGCGCCGGTCGGCGACGCCCTGCGACGCGAGCAGGGCGGCGAGGCTGCCGTCGCTCTCTGCCGGCTCGCCGTTCACGGTCAGCGAGATCACGCCGCCGGACTCACGCATCTGCCTGGGCGAAGCGGGCGAGGGCGAACGGGGCGAGGCGCTCGTCGGCATGGCCGTCGACGATCAAGGCGGCGAGCAGCGTCGCGGTCGCCGGCGTGAGCAATATGCCGTTGCGGTGATGCCCGGTCGCCAGCACGAGCCCGGGCAGGCCGCTCGCGCCCAGCATCGGCGCGTCGTCGCGCGAGCCCGGGCGATGGCCGACCCAGGCCTCCTGGATCGGCAGCTCCTCGATGCCGGGCAGCGCCCGGAACGCGCCCTCGAGCAGCGACAGCACGCCGCCGGCGGTGAGGTGGTTGTCAAAACCGCGCTCCTCGACGGGGGCGCCGACCAGCAGCCGGCCGTCGATGCGCGGCACCATGTAGACCTGCGGCGTCCAGACGACGTGGCGGAGCAGCGGCTCGGCGTTGTCCATGCGCAGCGCCAGCATCTGCCCCTTCACCGGGCGCACCGGCGGGCGCAGCGGCGCCGCCAGCCCCTCGATCGCGCCCGACCAGGCGCCGGCGGCGAGCACCACCACGTCGGCCTCGTGCACGCCCTCCTCGGTCGTCACACCGCGGGCGGCGCCGTCGGCCGCGTGGACGCTAAGCACCGGCTGCTCCTCGTGCAGCGCGACGCCGACGCCGCGGCAGGCGCGGGCGAGCGCCTGCGCGACCAGCCGGTTGTCGACCTGATGATCGTTGGGGCTGAACACCGCCCCGGCAAGCTGCGCCGACAAGGCGGGTTCGCGCCGCCGCGTCTCGGCCGCGGTCAGCCATTCGAGGCTGACGCCCAGCTCGCGCTGATAGGCGGAGGTGAAGCGCAGCTGCTCGGCGTCGTCGCGGGTCAGCGCGATGCGCAGCGTGCCCTCGCGCCGCAAGTCGATCGTCATGCCGGACGCCGCCTCGAGCGCGCCGGCGAAATCCGGCCACAGCGTCTGGCTGTAGGCGGCGAGCGCGTGCAGCGCCGTCTCGCTCGGCTCGCTCTCGACGCCGGCGGCGAGCATCCCGGCCGCCGCCGAGCTGGCGCCGCCGCCGAGCCGGTCGCGCTCGAACACCGCGACGGAGCAGCCCGCGGCGGCGAGCCGCCAGGCGAGCGACAGGCCGACGACGCCGCCGCCGATGACGGCGACCGCGGGAAGCGAGGTGGGCGGAGATCGTGTGATGGCGCTCACGGGCTTCCTTCGCTGGGGTGACGCTCGCGTCCCGACGCAAGCGCGATGACGTGGAGCCCCCTGGGCAGGTTCGATGGGTGTGCTCTCAGCCGGCCGCCGTCAACCTGAACGCGCGGACCGGCACCCCAGCCGTGGCCGGACTAGACGCCTTCGCCGGCCGGTTTGCAAGCCGAGGCACGCCGCTCGCCGGGCCAGCCAGACTGGCCAGCCAGGTTGACCAGCCTGCCTGGCGCGGCGCATCACGGTGCGCAGCGATGCTGACACTCACCCTTTCCTGCCCGAACCGGCCCGGGATCGTCGCCGCCGTCGCCACCGTGCTGCACGAGCAAGGCGGCGACATACGTGAGGCGCAGCAATTTGACGACGTGGAGACCGGGCGGTTCTTCATGCGCGTCGTGTTCAGCCTGCTGTTCGCCGGCGACGTGGCGGTGCGCCGGGCCTTGCAGCCGGTCGCCCAGCGCTTTGCCATGAGCTGGGCGCTGCGCGAGCAGGTCACCCCGCGCCGGGTGCTGATCCTGGTGTCGAAGTTCGACCACTGCCTCGCCGACCTGCTGTATCGCTGGCGGATCGACGAGCTGCGCATGACGCCGGTCGCGATCGCTTCGAACCATCCGGCCGAGGTGCTGGCCGGGCTTGATCTCGGCGGCGTGCCGTTCCACCACCTGCGCGGCGGCAAGCCCGAGGTCGAGGCGGCGATCCTCGCCTTGGTCGAGACGCTCGGCGCCGAGCTCGTCGTTCTCGCGCGCTACATGCAGGTGCTGAGCGACGATCTGGCCGGCCGCCTCGCCGGGCGCTGCATCAACATCCATCACTCCTTCCTGCCCGGCTTCAAGGGCGCCCGGCCGTACCACCAGGCGCATGCGCGCGGCGTAAAGCTGATCGGCGCCTCGGCGCACTACGTGACCGCGGCACTCGACGAGGGCCCGATCATCGAGCAGGACGTCGAGCGGATCAGTCATCGCGACACGCCGGACGACCTGGTGCGCAAGGGCCGCGACATCGAGCGCCGGGTGCTCGCCCGGGCGGTTCGCGCGCATCTGGAGGACCGGGTGCTGCTCAACGGCGGCAAGACGGTGGTGTTCGAGGGATGAGCCCCGACGGCCCGGGCGGACCGGTTGGTGCCGTCCCGGCGCTCGCGGACGCCGACGGGCTTGAGCCCGGTCGCCGGCGCTGGGCCAACATCACCATCTGGCTCGCTCTGCTGCTCGCCGTCACCGACAGCTCGATCGCCAACGTGGCGCTGCCCTCGATCGCCCGCAGCGTGCACGCGACCCCGTCGAACTCGATCTGGGTGGTCAACGCCTACCAGCTCGCGATCGTCATCTGCCTGCTGCCGCTCGCCTCGCTCGGCGAGATCGTCGGCTATGCGCGCATCTACCAGGCGGGGCTGCTGACCTTCACACTCGCCTCGCTGGGCTGCGCCCTGTCCGGCGGCCTGGTCTCGCTCAGCCTCGCCCGCGTCCTCCAAGGGCTCGGCGCCGCCGGCATCATGAGCGTGAACGTCGCACTCGTCCGCTTCATCTACCCGCACCGGCTGCTGGCGCGCGGCATCAGCCTGAACGCGATGGTGATCGCGGTCGCCTCGGCGGTCGGCCCGACCATCGCATCGGGCGTGCTCTCGGTCGCCGCCTGGCCGTGGCTGTTCGCGATCAACGTGCCGGTCGGCGTCTCTGCCTGCCTCATCGCACTCCGCTCGCTGCCCAAGACCCCGCTCGGCAAGCACCGCTTCGACGTCGCGAGCGCCGCCCTCAACGCGCTGTTCCTCGGCCTGCTGATCGTCTCGCTCGACGGGGTGGCGCATGGCGGCGGGCGGCTCGTCTCGCTGCTCGGGCTGCTGCTCTCGGCGGTCGCCGGCACGCTGCTGGTGCGCCGGCAGTTCAGCCTGCCCTCGCCGCTGCTGCCGGTCGACCTGCTGCAGATCCCGATCTTCGCGCTGTCCTGCCTCGCCTCGTGCTCCTCCTTCCTCGCCCAGGCGCTCGCCTTCGTCGCCCTGCCGTTCTTCCTCGAGCACCTGATGCGACGCAGCGACGTCGCCACCGGGTTGCTGATGACGCCGTGGCCGCTCGCCGTCGGGCTGATCGCCCCCGTCGCCGGCAGGTTGTGCGAGCACGTTCCGGCCTGGCTGCTCGGCACGCTCGGCATGACGCTGTTCTGCGCCGGGCTGCTGACCCTCGGCGTGCTGCCGAGGAGCGCCGGCGACCCGGCCATCGTCGGCGGCATGGCGCTGTGCGGCTTCGGCTTCGGGCTGTTCCAGACGCCCAACAACCGCACGTTGATCGGCGCCGCGCCGCGCCAGCGCTCGGGCGGCGCCAGCGGCCTGCTCAGCACGTCGCGCATGCTCGGCCAGACCGTCGGCGCCTGCCTCGTCGCGATGATCTTCGCCCTGCGGCCGATCGAGGGCGCACGCGAGGCGGTGCTGGCGGCGGCCGGTTTCGCGGTCGTCGCCGCCGGGTTCAGCCTGTCACGCTCGCAGGTCAAGGCGGGGTAAGGCGCGGCAGGCGAGGCCGCGCCCTGACGCAAACTGGGCACTGTCGGCGACCATTTCGCGCGCCGGTTGTATTCCGCTTGCCGAGCCGCAAGCGAAATGGCATCTCCTGACGGCCAGTTCGAAACCCGCGGAGGCGTGGCATGGACTTCTCCAACGTCGCCATACTGTGCATCGGCGACGTCATGCTCGACCGGTTCGTGCAAGGCGAGGTGGAG
This sequence comes from uncultured Acetobacteraceae bacterium, assembly GCA_964246775.1. Classification (GTDB taxonomy): domain Bacteria; phylum Pseudomonadota; class Alphaproteobacteria; order Acetobacterales; family Acetobacteraceae; genus CAXMMR01. The sequence goes on from CAXTSD010000005.1 coordinate 12,403, forward strand.
CGCATTTCGCCCGAGGCGCCGGTGCCGGTGATCCGCGCCACCGGCACGCGCGAGATGCTGGGCGGCGCCGGCAACGTCGCGCTCAACATCGCCGCCCTCGGCGGCCAGGCGATACTGGTCGGTCTGGTCGGGCGGGACGAGGCGGGTGCGGCGATCTCCCGCCTGGTCGAGGCGCATGGCGGCATGCGGGCGGCACTCGCCCCGAGCGCGCACCGGCCGACGATCTGCAAGACCCGGTTCGTCGCCGGCCGCCAGCAGGTGGTGCGCGCCGACGAGGAGAGCCGGCTGCCGCTGCAGGCAAGCGAGGAGGCCGCGCTGCTCGCCGCCATCGAGGCGGAGCTGCAGAGCGGCCGGGTGCAAGGAATGGTGCTGTCGGATTACGGCAAGGGCGTGCTGTCGCCGGCGGTGATCGCGCTCGCGGTCGCTTCCGGGAGGTCGGCCGGGGTCGCGGTGTTCGTCGACCCGAAGAGTGCCGATTTCGCGACCTACCGCGGCGCGACCTGCATCACGCCGAACGAGCGCGAGTTGTCGCTGGCGGCGCGGGCGGAGCTTGGCGACGAGGCCTCGGTGGTGGCGGCGAGCCGGCGGGTGATGGCCGAGGCCGACGCCGAGGCGATCCTCGCGACGCGTTCCGAGAAGGGCATGGTGCTGGTGGAGCGCTCGGGCGAGGTGCACGCCGTCCCGGCGCGGGCGCGCGAGGTGTTCGACGTGTCCGGCGCCGGCGACACGGTGATCGCGACGATGGCGCTGGCGCACGCCGCCGGGCGCACGCTGCCGCAGGCGATGCGGATCGCCAACGCCGCCGCCGGCGTGGTGGTCAGCAAGCTCGGCACCGCGACCGCCGGGATCGACGAGGTGGTGCGCGAGCTCGCCGGGGACGAGACGCCTGGCGCCGGCGTCGTCGAGCGGCTCGCCTCACGCGCCGAGACGGTGGCGCTGGTGGCCGGCTGGAAGGCGCAGGGGCTGCGGGTCGGCTTCACCAACGGCTGCTTCGACCTCGTGCATGCCGGGCACGTCGCCCTGCTCTCCGAGGCGCGGGCGGCCTGCGACCGGCTGGTGGTGGCGCTGAACGACGATGCCGGCGTGCGCCGCCTGAAGGGGGCGGGGCGGCCGGTCAACGCGCTGGCCGGCCGGGCGCGGGTGATCGCGGCGATGCGCCACGTCGACTGCGTGGTGGCGTTCGCCGAGGATACGCCGCTCGCCCTGATCGAGGACTTGCTGCCTGATGTGCTGGTGAAGGGCGCCGACTACACGATGGCGGGGGTGGTCGGCGCCGAGAAGGTGCTGGCCGCCGGCGGCCGCGTCGTGCTGGCGGGCCTCGTCGCCGGCGAGAGCACCACCTCGATGATCGCGCGCGCCGGTGATCGCGCAGCACTCGTTCCGGCGCAATAGGAGGCGGGCATGGACGTGATCGGGCCGCACGATCGGGCGAGGCTCACGGCGGCGTCGGGCCGGTTTCGCCGCTGGATGTTCGAAGATGCCCTGCCGTTCTGGGCGCGCGAGGGCCGCGACGCTGCCGGGCTCGGCTTTCACGAATGCCTGCGTCTCGATGGGCGCTCGGCGGATGCGCCGTTCAAGCGCATGCGGGTGCAGGCGAGGCAGCTCTACAGTTATGCGCATGCCGCGGTGCTGGGTTGGCCGGGCGGCCTCGCTGTCGCGCGCACCGGCTACGCGTTCATGACCGCGCATGGCTGGCGCGAGGCGGGCGGCTGGGCGAAGCGGCTTGGCCCGGGCGGCGGCATAATCGACGACACGGCCGACCTCTACGACAACGCCTTCGTGCTGTTCGGCCTCGCCTGGTATGCGCGCGCCAGCGGCTCCGACGAGGCGCTGGCCTGGGCGCGCCGGACGCTCGACTGGATACTCGCGCATATGGGTGCGCGCGGGCATGGCGGGTTCGAGAACTCCCTGCCGTATGATCCCGGCCATCGCCAGCAGAACCCGCACATGCACCTGCTCGAGGCGGTGCTCGCCTTGCATGCCGTAACCGGGGACGCGGACGTCCTCGACGTGGCGCGCGGTCTGGTTAAGCTGTTTCGGCGCCACTTCTTCCAGCCGGCGAGCGGCACGCTGGGCGAGTTCTTCGCGCCGGACTGGTCGCGTCCGGCAGGTCCGAGCGGCAGCCTGGTCGAGCCTGGCCACCACTATGAGTGGGTGTGGCTGTTGCAGCAGTATTCGGCGCGCACCGGCGAGGACCTTTCGGTCGAGGCGGACGCGCTGTTCGGATTTGCCGAGGCGCATGGCCGCAACCCGCGCACCGGCTTCGTCGTCAACGCGCTCGGCGAGGATGGGACGATGCGCGACGGCGCCGCCCGGCTGTGGCCGCAAACCGAAGAGCTGAAGGCGCATCTCGCGGTCGGCGAGCGACGCGGAGCGCTGGCGGTCGGACGGGTCGAGGCCGTGGTCGCCACGTTGCTCGACCGCTATTGCGACGTGACCGGCGGCACCGGGCGGACGCTGGTGCCGGCCGGCGGCTGGATCGATGTGTTCGACGCCGAGGGCCGGCCGGCGGTTGAGCTGATGCCGACCAGCTCGCTCTACCACATCTTCGTCGCCTTCGCCGAACTCGAGCGCATGGCGGCGTGACGCCGCCAGATTTTGCGGCAACTCTGCACGTCTTACGCGAGGCATAGCCGAAGAGACTAACTTTAGGTTGATAGCGGCCCAGTTCTCATGCGAGGAGTACGCCAGTAATCTAAGGTGAGCAGGCGCCGTATGAACCGCCCAATTTTCGGCAAGGTCTTCGGCAATGCGCCGGATCGCCCACGAGCATCGGGCTGCGCCGGCTTGCTGCTCGGGCTCGGCTTGGCGCTTGGCGGATGCGCGCAGACGCAGGGGCATTTTCCGCCAGCGCCGCCGCTGCCGGTGGCCGGCGAGGCGCCCGAGGTGCCGGTGTACCGGTTGCAGGTCGGCGACCAGCTCGCCATCAGGCTGATGTTGAATCCCGAGCTGAACGAGGAGGTCACGGTGCGGCCGGACGGGCGGGTCTCGACGACGCTGGCCGAGAGCACGCCCGCGGCCGGGCTGACCCCGGAGGAACTCGCGGCGTCGCTGCGGCGCCAGTATGGGCACGAGTTGCGCGATCCGAAGCTGAACGTGGTGGTGCGCAGCTTTGCCCCGACCCGCGTCTATGTCGCCGGCGAGGTGCTGGCGCCTGGCGAGTTCGTGACCGTCGGGCCGACGCTCACGGCGTTGCAGGCGGTGTCACGCGCCGGCGGTCTGCGGCCGAGCGCCGACCCGAAGCGGGTATTCCTGATCCGGCGCGGGCCGGGCGACGTGCCGGTCGTGTATGCCGTCGACTACCGGGCGGCGATGACCGGCGCCGACCCGCGGGCCGATGTCCGGCTCGCGCCGTATGACGTGGTCTACGTGCCGCGCACCGGCGTTTACCAAACGTACACCTTGTTCAACCAGTATGTGCAGCAGTTCCTGCCTGTGAGCTGGGGGTTCTCCTATTACGTCAATCCGGTGGTCAACAACACGACCCACTAAGGCGCGCCTGGCGGCGTCAGCGGCTGCCGTACGGGCGGATTTGCCGGTACGGGTCCGTCGGCTGTCCGGCCTGCCGCGTGCCGCCGCTGGCGGGCGAGGTTGCCGGCGCCTCGACGCAGGCGGTGCCGTCGCGGGCGCTCTGCTCGGCGCAATGCGCGGCGTCGGGATACAGGCAGGACAGCATGGCGCTGCTCTCCACTTCGCAGAACGGCTCGCCGCCTTCGCGAGGCAACGCCGGCGCGTCCGGGTTCAGCCCGCACCGGCCATGCAACCGCGCCGCCCGGCTGTTGCAGGCTGTGGCGTCGACGTAGAGGCACTCGTCCGGCAGCCCGGCCACCACGACGCAGAACGGCGCCGCCCGCGCCGCCCCGCCGGCGAGCAGCAGACCCACGGCGGCGGCGGCCAAAGCCAAGCGGCGATGCAAGCGGCGATGCAGCCTGGCCTTGTGCCGGCGCGGGACATCGTCAAGCTTCATGCGTTCTCCTCGGAGGTCATCGATGCGCCGACGTTTTCTGGTGACGGGCGGAGCCGGTTACGTCGGCAGCCACCTCGTTCTGGCGCTGGTCGATCGTGGCGACGACGTGGTCGTGCTCGATAACCTCCGGCAGGGGCACCGTGCGGCGATACCCGCCGGCGTCCGCCTGGTCGAGGGCGACATCGCCGACCTGGCGCTGGTCAACCGGCTGCTCGGCGAGGGCGGCTGGGACGGGGTGTTTCATTTCGCGGCCTTGTCGCTGGTGGGCGAGAGCATGCAGCGGCCGTTCTACTACCTGATCGAGAATGCGTTGCGGGGAATTTCGCTTATCGAGGCCTGCGTCAGTCATGGCGTCGACCGTTTCGTGCTGTCTTCCACCGCCAACCTGTTCGGCGACCCGGAGGTCATCCCGATCGCGGAAGGTGCCGTGATCGCGCCCTCCTCACCCTATGGCGAAAGCAAGCTCATGATCGAGCGCGCGCTCGGCTGGGCCGACCGCATCCACGGGCTGCACAGCGCCTGCCTGCGCTACTTCAACGCTGCCGGCGCCGATCCAGAGGGTCGCGCCGGCGAGGACCACGATCCCGAGACGCACCTGATCCCGCTGGTGATCGACGCGGCGCTCGGGCGGCGCGACGAGATCGCCATCTTCGGCACCGACTACCCGACGCCGGACGGCACCTGCATCCGCGACTACATCCATGTCAGCGACCTCGCGGACGCGCATCTGCGCGCCTTCGACCGGCTGGAGCGCGCGTCGGTCACCTACAACCTCGGCAACGGGCTCGGCAGCTCGGTGCTGGACGTGATCCGCACCGTCGAGCAGGTCAGCGGCCGCAAGGTGCCGGTGCGCCGGGCCGAGCGGCGGCCGGGCGATCCGTCGATCCTGGTCGCCGCCGCCGACAGGATCAGGCAGGACACCGGCTGGGCGCCGAAGCTCGCCTCGCTCGAGGCGATGGTGCGCACCGCCTATGACTGGCGCGCGGCGCATCCCAAGGGCTATGCCGGCTGACCTTGTGAAGACGCAGGCGCACGCCCAGACTCAGCCTCGTGCCCAAGATCCTCAGACGCCTGCCGGGCCGCTACGCGACCTTGGCTGCCCTGCTCGTCGTGCTCGCCGTCATGCTCGGCGTCACCTCGTATTCGGTGACGCTCTACCGGCTGTTCTGCTCGGTGACCGGCGCCGGCGGCACCACCCAGCGCGTCGCCGCCAACGATACGGCGCAGGCGACGCGGCAAGTCACCGTCCGCTTCAACACCAACGTGGCACCAGGCATGCCGTGGCGCTTCGAGCCGGTGCGGCCAAGCGTGACCCTGCATCTGGGCGAGGACAGGCTGGTGTTCTTTCGCGCCGAAAACCTCTCCGACCACGCGATCACCGGTCACGCCACCTTCAACGTGACGCCTGACAAGGCGGGGCTGTACTTCAAGAAGATACAGTGCTTCTGCTTCACCGAGGAGAAGCTGGCGGCGCATCAGTCGGTCGAGATGCCGGTGACGTTCTTCGTCGATCCGGCGCTGGGCAAGGACCCCGACACCGAGGACGTGCACGAGATCACGCTGTCGTACACGTTCTTCAACTCGAAATATCCGGCCGGCGCCGCCGACCTCGCCCGCTTCCTGCCCGGCTCGCCCGAGCTCGGCGAGCGCTTCTTCGTCGCCGACTGCAGCGGCTGCCACGCGGCGGACCGTGCGAAGGTCGGCCCCGCGCTCGCCGGCGTGCTTGGCCGCAAGGCGGGCAGCGTGCCGGGCTATCCCTACTCGCGCGCGCTCGTTGGCTCGGGCCTCACCTGGACGCCGGGCACGCTCGACCGCTGGCTCGCCGGGCCGCAAGCCGCCGTGCCGGGCGCGCTGATGCCGATGCACGTCGACGACGCGGCGGAACGCCGGGCCATCATCGCCTATCTGGCGACGCTGCATCCGGCGACACAGGCGGCGAGTGTCGCGGTCGGGACGTCCGGCTGAACGCAAGTGGCGGCGTTGCCGAGCGCACCGAGCACACTGCCTCGCGGGCAAGTCACGATCCTGCTGCCGCACCGTGAGACTTTCGGCCCGGCCGGCGCCGGCGCGGTGGCGATGGTGGTCCGCCGCCTCGCGGCCGGGCGATCCAGATACGCGGCACTGGTGGCGGGACCCTCGTTCCCAGGTGCGAGTTTTCCAGGCATCGATTTCCGGCCGATCAGGACAGCGCCCTGGCTGCCGTTGTCCGCCAGCCACCGATACGCGGCGGCGGCGGCGTACGCGCTGAGCCGTCTGCCGCCAGGGCTCATCGAGGTGCACAACAAGCCGGACGTCGCCCTGTGGCTGGCCCGGCTGTTCCCACAACGTCGGGTGAGCCTGTTCCTGCACAACGACCCGCGCTCGATGCGCGGCGCCCGGTCAACCGATGCCCGGCGGCGTCTGCTGCGGCGACTTGCCTACGTGGTGACGGTGTCGGATTTCGTCAGGCAGGCCTTGCTGGACGGCGTGCCGCCGGCGCCTGGTCCGGCGCCGTCCGTCATCGCCAATGCGCTCGACCTCGCAGCCATTCCGGCCGGCCTCGCGCCGCCCGACCGGCACCAGGTTGTCCTGTTCGTGGGCCGTGTGGTCGCCGACAAGGGCGCCGACCTCTTCGTCGCCGCTTGCGCGCGGGCGATGCCGCAGCTGCCCGGGTGGCGGGCGGAGATGATCGGCGCCGACGGTTTCTCGGCTGGCGGGACCGAGACCGGCTATATTCGGCGGCTGCGGCCAGCCGCCGCCGCGGCCGGCGTCACGATGCACGGCCACCAGCCGCAGGAACGGGTGCTGCACGCCATGGCGCGGGCGGCGATCGTCGTGGTGCCGAGCCGCTGGCGGGAACCGTTCGGGTTGACTGCGCTCGAAGCCATGGCGTGTGGCGCCGCCCTCGTCTGTTCCGGCCGCGGCGGCTTGGCCGAGGTGATGGGGGATGCCGGCCTGCGGGTCGACCCCGAAGATGTGGACGCGTTCTCGCAAGCCCTGCTGCGCCTCGCGGCCGACCCGGACCTGCGGGCGGCGCTCTCCGCCGCCGGACGCAAGCGCGCTCAGGACCGGTTCTCGCTGGTCGACGCGATTGCGAAGCTGGATGACCTGCGCGACGGCGCCATCGCCTGGTAGCCTCGGCGACGGCGCGCCGGGCCGCGTCGCTAAAGCATGACCGGTTCACATTCGTTCACCAGCCCTGCTTTAGCCGTTATCGGAGCGGCTGATGGAACGTTTCAGGTTGATCCAACCTGAAACGATCAGGCGCTAGCTCATGGTCGGCGCACGATCCCTAACACGAACGCTCCGAACAGCGCACCGGCCGCGGTGAAGGCGGCGATGACGATGCGCAGGCGAAACCCGACATCGGCGGCCTCGGCCTCGAAGGCGGCACGCATACGCGTGCGTTCGGTCTCGATCCGGGCCGGGGTGTAGCCGGGAGCGGGGTCGAGCTGTTCGGCGCTGTCGCCGAGCGCGTCGTGCAGCATCTTGAGGCGGGCGCCGTCGCCGGACTTGCTGGCGGCGAGCGCCTGGTCGAGCGCCGCGTCGCGGGCGAGGGCGCGTTCGAGCGGGATCTGCGCGGCGTAGGTCGCAAACGCGCCGAGCAGGCCGATGACGGCGAAGGCCATGACGAGGAACGCCGTCCAGCTGCCGGTATCGCGTGAGGCCAAGCCCGCGTTCTCCCTTCCGTCGCTCGCAGCGATGCTCGCCGCAGCGCCGTCTCTACACGGCAGAGGCGTGGGTTGACAGGCGACGGGCTCGCCAGTAACTCCGCCGGCTCAGACCGGCCCCTGCTCGCCGGCCTGCCAGCATGGGTTCGTCATGAAGATCCGCAACAGCCTTCGCGCCGCCAAGACCCGCGACAAGAATTGCCGCGTCGTGCGCCGGCATGGCCGGGTCTACATCATCAACAAGAAGAACCCGCGCATGAAGTGCCGGCAGGGCTGATCGCCAGGACCTGATCCCGTTTTCGGACCTCGTCCTTGAGGCTCGTCTTCTGAAACGTTCGTCCAGACGAGACGCGTGCTTGCCGGCCTGACCGGTCGTGCCCATGGTTAGCTGCCTCGGAAGAGGACAGGCGCATGATCCGGTTGCCGACGCCAAAGCAGGATGTGCTCGCGCGACGCGACGACATCATCGCCGGGCTGCGCCGAGTCCTGCCGCAGAGCGGGGTGATCGAGGAGAGCAAGCGCCTCAAGCCTTACGAGACCGACGGGTTGTCGGCGTATCGCCAGCCGCCGATGGCCGTCGTGCTGCCCGAGACCACCGAGCAGGTCGCCGCGGTGCTCGCCTTGCTGCACGCCAACGGCGTCCGGGTCATCCCGCGCGGCGCCGGGACGAGCCTGTCGGGCGGTGCGTTGCCGCTCGCCGACGCCGTGGTGGTCGGCATGATGCGGATGAGCCGCATACTCGACGTGAACTACCCTGACCGCTGCGCGACGGTGCAGGCCGGCGTCACCAACCTCGCGATCACCGCTGCGGTGCAGGCGGAAGGGTTCTTCTACGCGCCCGATCCGTCGAGCCAGCTCGCCTGCGCAATCGGCGGCAACGTCAACATGAACTCCGGCGGCGCGCACTGCCTGAAATACGGTGTCACGGCCAACAACCTGCTCGGGCTGCGCGTCGTCACCATGGCGGGCGAGATACTCGACATCGGCGGCGAGCACCTCGACGCGGCCGGATATGACTGGCTCGGCATACTGACCGGCAGCGAGGGCCAGCTCGGCATCGTGACCGAGGTGACGGTGCGCATCCTGCACAGCCCCGAGGGGGCAAGGGCGATGCTGGTCGCGTTCGACGGCAACGAGGTCGCCGGCGCCTGCGTCGACAGCATCATCGGCTCGGGCATCATCCCGGTGGCGCTCGAGTTCATGGATCGTCCGGCGATCCATGCCTGCGAGGCGTTCGCCCATGCCGGCTACCCGCTCGACGCCGAGGCGATGCTGATCATCGAGGTCGAGGGATCGGCGGCCGAGCAGGACGCGCTGCTCGAGCGCATCGCCGCGCTGTGCGAGCCGTTCCATCCGACGAGCCTGCGGGTGTCGGCCTCGCTCGAGGAGAGTGTGGCGATCTGGAAGGGGCGCAAGGGCGCGTTCGGCGCCATCGGTCGGATCAGCCCGGACTATCTGTGCATGGACGGCACGATCCCGACCTCGCGTCTGCCCGAGGTGCTGCGCCGGATCGGCGAGATGAGCGCGGCGTGCGGGCTCAAGGTCGCCAACATCTTCCATGCCGGCGACGGCAACCTGCATCCGCTGATCATGTTCGACGCCAACGATGCCGAGAGTTTTCATAAAGCCGAGACGTTCGGGGCCGACATCTTAAAACTCTGCGTCGAGGTCGGCGGGTGCCTCACCGGCGAGCACGGGGTGGGGATCGAGAAGCGCGACCTGATGGGCGTGCAGTTCAGCGACATCGAGCTCGAGCAGCAGCGACGCGTGAAGTCGGCGTTCGATCCCGAGTGGCTGCTCAATCCAGCCAAGGTGTTCCCGCTGCCAGAGCTTGCCGCCGGCGCATGAGTGCGGCGCCCGACAGCGAGGCGGGGATCGTCGAGGCTGTGGGCGAGGCGCGAACGCGGGGCGAGCCGCTCGCGGTTTGTGGCGCCGGCAGCCGGGCCGGGATGCTGCGTCCGGTGCAGGCGGCGCGCGGGCTGTCGACGCGCGCGCTGTCCGGGGTGACGCTGTATGCGCCGAAGGAACTCGTCGTCTCGGCGCGGGCGGGCACGACGCTGGCCGAGCTGGAGGCGCTGCTGGCGGGCAGCGGGCAGCAGCTGATCGCCGAGCCGCCGGACCTGTCCGAGCTGTTTGGGACCGGCGCGGCGCCGACGCTCGGCGGGCTGGTCGCGACCAACCTGTCGGGACCGCGGCGGATTTCTGGTGGCGCGGTGCGCGACCACGTGCTCGGCGTGCGGGCGGTCAACGGGGCGGGCGCGCTGATCCGCTCGGGCGGACGGGTGCTGAAGAACGTGACCGGGCTCGATCTGTGCAAGCTGCTCACCGGCAGCCACGGCACGCTCGCGGTGATCACCGAGGTCACGCTCAAGGTGCTGCCGGCGGCGGAGTCGACTGGCACGCTGGCGCTCGCCGGCCTCGACGCGGCGGCCGGGGTGGCGGCGCTGTCGCGGGC
>CAXTSD010000006.1:0-22355 GCA_964246775.1 uncultured Acetobacteraceae bacterium
GTGCTGCACTGGATGGCGCGCAACTGGCGCCACGCCGAGGCCGCCGGCCTGCCGGGGCGGGCGCTGCGTCTCGCCGGGGAATTGCGGGCGCAGTTGCGCTCCGGCCATGATCTGGTTCGGCTCGACGATCCCGGGCAGCGGGACGCGCTGTGGCGCATCCTGTTCGCCGCGACGCTCGCCGCCGCCGAGCGGCCGAAGATACTGGCGCGGCCGTTCTACGCCACCGACCTGTCGGTTGCCAGGATCATCGACCGCACCTGGCGCCTGCCGCGCCTCGGCAACCGCCGGCTGGCGGCGGACGGGTTCGATGCGGTGTTGTTCTGCATGCCTCGCCCGGTCGCGTTGCCGCCCGGCGTGCGCCCGATCATGCGCTTCCACGATGCGGTGCAGGTGACCGACACCGACACCGTCGCCGGTTGGCGCATGGGCGCGGTGTTCCAGGCGCTGGTCAGGGCTTGCCCGCCCGACACCGTGTTCGCCTGCGACAGCCCGCAGAGCCGCGAGGCGCTGATCGTGCTTGATCCGCGCCGGGCCGAGCTCGCTGAGGTGCTGCCCTGCGCCGTCGCGCCGCCGGTTGCTCCGGCCGACGCGCTCTCGGCCTTGTCCACCGGCTCGATCATCGCCCGCCACCGCAGTTTCCGCGCCCTCGGCGAGGCGGTGGAGGGGGAGCCCGCCGGGGCGGAGCCGCCTGGCGATGCGGCCGATTTCATCATCGCCGTCTCGACGATCGAGCCGCGCAAGAACTACCCGGCCTTGCTCGGCGCCTTCGAGCGGGTGCGGGCGCGCGACAACCCGGGGCTCCGCCTCATCATCGTCGGGGGCCTCGGCTGGCGCGACGGCGAGGTGATGGCGGCGCTGCGGCCGGGGGTGGCGAGCGGCGCCATCCTGCATCTCAGCGACGTGCCGCCGGACGAGCTGCAGGTCCTGCTTGGCCGCGCCCGCTGCCTGGTCTCGCCGTCGTTCAACGAAGGCTTTGGCCTGCCGCCGCTCGAGGCGCTGCAGGCCGGCTGCCCGGCGGTGCTCTCCGACCTGCCGGTCTATCGCTGGATTTTTGGCGCGTGCGCGCTTTACGCCGACCCTTACGATATCGAGGCGCTGGCGCGGCAGATCGCCCGGCTGGCCGGCAACGCGCCCGAGCCGGGGCTGGCGCAGGGTTTGCTTGACGGTCGCGAGGCGGTGCTGTCACGGTTTCGGCCGCAGACGGTGCGCGATCTGTGGGCCGGATTGCTGCGCCGGCGGTGCTAGGTGCCGGCGCTACTTGAGTGGAGCGGTCACGCGATCGTCAGCGAAGGGAGCCTGTCGTGATCGAGGCCAGGTCGGCGCGGGTAAAACTCTCCGCCACGATCGGCCTCGAGCTGCTGTTCAACTTCGTGCTGCCTTACGTGATCTATGTCGAGTTGGCGCCAGGGATGGGCGACGTGCATGCCCTGCTCGCCTCCTCGCTGCCGCCGATCGCCTGGAGCCTCATCGAGTTCGCCCGCCATCGCAAGGTCGACGCGCTGTCGGTGATCGTGCTCGCCGGCATCGTGCTGTCGCTGCTTGCCTTTATCGGCGGTGGTTCGGCGCGCCTGCTGCAGCTGCGCGAGAACCTTGTGACCGGCGTTGTCGCGCTGGTGTTCCTCGGCTCGGCGGCGATCGGCCGGCCGCTGATCTACCAGCTTGCCCGCGCCGGACTGCAGCGGCGCTCGCCGGAGCAGGCCTCGCAGTTCGAGGCGCGGCGCGGCAGTCGGGCGTTCAAGCGCGTGATGACGCTGATGACGCTGGTCTGGGGGTTCGGATTGCTGGTGCAGACCGCGCTCGCCTGCGCTCTCGTCTTCACGATGCCGATCGCCGACTACCTGATCGTCAGCCCGGTTCTCGGCTACGGGTTCATGGGCGGACTCGGATTGTGGACGTTCTGGTATGGCCGGCGCGCGAAACGGCGTAGCGGCCTGGCCTGACCCACGGTGGCGGGGTGCCTGACCCCCTTGCCTTGGCCGCCGGTCGGGCGCGAAATCCCGGTGATGAGCGACTATGTCATAGCGCCGCCGCCGACGCCGTTCGTCCCGGTCGCCGGCGGCGGGCGGTTTCCCGTGCGGCGCATACTCTGCGTCGGGCGCAACTATCCCGAGCATGCGCGCGAGATGGGCAGCGATCCCGAGCGCGAGCCGCCGTTCTTCTTTGCCAAGCCCGCCGATGCGGTGCTGACCGGCGGCGCCGAGATGACCTATCCGACGGCGACCGCCGAGCTGCACCCGGAGATGGAGCTGGTGGTCGCGATCGGCGCCGGCGGGGCCGGGATCGCCGCCGGCGAGGCGTCGGGCCACGTGTTCGGCTACGCGGCGGGGCTCGACATGACGCGCCGCGACCTGCAGGCGGCGGCCAAGAAGACCGGTCGGCCGTGGGACCTGTCGAAGGGGTTCGACCAGTCGGCGGTGATCGGCGACATCCGCCGCGCGCCAGGCACGCTGCTCGCCTCGGGCCGGATCACGCTTTCGGTCAACGGCATGGTGCGCCAGGCCTCGGACCTGGCCGAGATGATCTGGCCGGTCGCCGAGACGATCGCGCATCTGTCGCGCTTCATCGCGCTCGCGGCGGGCGACCTGCTGTTCACCGGCACGCCGGCGGGGGTCGCGAGCGTCTCGCGCGGCGATCGCCTGCTCGGCAGCATCGACGGCGTCGGCAGCGTTTCGGTGCGGCTGCGCTGAGCGGATGGGCGCGGCACCGGTCTTGCTTGCCGATTTGCAACGATGAACGAGCTGCCCGTGTCCTCCGCCGCGCCGAGCGGCACTGCGCCGTCCGGCACGCCGCGCGACGCGCCGCGCGTTCCCCCGCGACGCCGCGAGGCGCTGCTGGTGCGCGACCTGTGGAAGAGTTTCGGCAAGACGCCGGTGCTGCGCGGCGTCGGGCTCGACGCGGCCGAGCACGACGTGCTCGCCATTCTCGGCAGCAGCGGGTCGGGCAAGAGCACGCTGCTGCGCTGCATCAACCTGCTCGAGATGCCGGATCGCGGCGAGGTCGCGATCTGCGGCGAGCTGATACGCATGCGCCAAGTGCGCGGCGGCCAGCTTCCGGCCGACCGGCGGCAGGTGGAGCAGTTGCGCCGGCGCCTCGGCATGGTGTTCCAGCAGTTCAATCTCTGGACCCACCTGACGGTGCTCGGCAACGTGATCGAGGCGCCGGTCCATGTGCTCGGGCAGACGCGCAAGGCGGCGAGCGAGCGCGGCCTCGCGATGCTCGACAAGGTCGGGCTCGCGCACCGCGCCGGCGCCTACCCCTCCGAGCTCTCGGGCGGCCAGCAGCAGCGCGTCGGCATCGCCCGCGCGCTCGCCATGCAGCCTGACCTGCTGCTGTTCGACGAACCGACCTCAGCACTCGATCCGGAGCTGGTCGGCGAGGTGCTGAAGGTGATGCGCGCACTCGCCGAGGAAGGCCGCACCATGCTGGTGGTGACGCACGAGATGGCGTTCGCACGCGAGGTCGCGAGCCGGGTCGTGTTCCTGCATGAAGGGCAGGTCGAGGAAGACGGCACGCCCGACCAGGTGTTCGGCCACGCGCGCTCCGAGCGGGTGCGCCGTTTTCTCTCGCGCATGAATGGCTGACCACGGAAGGGGACAGGACGGATGAGTAGAGGCAGGCGGATCGCTTTCGCATTGGCGCTCGGCGCGGCGCTCCCGATCGGGGCGGCGCGGGCGGCGACGCTGCGCATCGGCACCGAGGCGGATTACGCGCCGTTTGAATACAAGGATGCGGGCGGCACCCTGAAGGGTTTCGAGATCGAGCTTGGCGACGCCATCTGCCGAGAGGCGAAGCTCACCTGCGGCTACGTCAACATGGATTTCGACGGGCTGATCCCCGCCCTGCAGGCGCACAAGATCGACGCCGCGTTATCGCAGATGTCGGTGACGCCCGAGCGCGCCAAGGTCATCCTGTTCACCGCGCCGCTGACCAGCGTCGAGGGCCAGTTCATCGCCGCGAAAGGCTCGACGGTGACCGACAGCCCGGCGACCCTGCAGGGCAAGACGCTCGGCGTGCAGAGCGGCACCACGCACGAAACCTACGCCAACACGAAGCTGAAAGGCATCGCGACGATCAAGGTCTATCAAAGCCAGGACCAGGTGTTTCAGGATCTCGAGGCGGGACGCATCGACGCGTCGCTGCAGGACCGCACGATCGGCTACGACTGGCTGAAGAAAACCGGCACCAAGGACGGCTACGGCTTCGTCGGCCAGCCGCTCTCCGACCCCGCGATCTTCGGCGCCGGCACCGCGATCGGGCTGCGCATGGATGATACCTCGACAGTCGCGACGCTGAACAAGGCGATCGCCGTCGTGCGGCAGAACGGCACCTATGCGAAGATCAATGCCGAATACTTTCCGTTTAGCATTGCGCCTAAGTGAGGCAAGGCAAGGGGCTTTGCCCCTTGACCCCATTAAAGGCGGAGCCTTTAAAATCCACTTATTTGATGGGAGCTTTGGTGGCACGATGAGTATTTTGGGTGTGTGTAGAATTAATTATTTTTATTAAAGGGGTTTGGGGCCGCCGGCCCCAATGGGGTCAAGGGGCAACGCCCCTTGCCTTGCCTACCCTTGCCTGCTTTTCCCGGCCCATCCCTTGCTAGACCTCCAAGGCTACGGCCCGCAGCTCGTTGCCGGCGCCTTGGTGACGCTCGAGCTGGCGTTGACTTGTCTCGCTATCGGGTTGGCTCTCGGGCTTGCCTGCGCGAGCGCGAGCCTGTCGTCTGTGGCGGCGGTGCGGCTGCCTGTCTACTGGACGACCCGGCTGCTGCGCGGGGTGCCGGAATTCGTCATCCTGCTGATCTGCTATTTCGGCGCGACGCGGCTGCTGTATGCGCTGACCGGCGGCGCGGTCGAGATTACGCCGTTTGTCGGCGGCGCTTTCGCGCTATCGATCGTGTTCGCGGCTTACGCGTCCGAGATGCTGCGCGGTGCGTTTCTGGCGGTGCCGGCCGGGCAGCTGGAGGCGGCGCGCGCGTTCGGGATGCGGCCGTTGCAGGCGCTGGCGCGCATCCACTTGCCGCAGGCCTGGCGCATCGCCCTGCCGAGCCTCAACAATCAGTGGCAATCGTTGCTGAAGGATACCTCGCTCGTCTCCGTGCTCGGGCTTGAGGAGCTGATGCGCAAGGCCGCTATTGGCGCGCAGGTCACGAAGCAGCCGTTCACGTTCTACATCACGGCGGCGTTTGCCTATCTGCTGTTTCTCGGGCTGTCGAACCCGATCTTCATGCTGCTGGAACGGCGCGCGAACCGTGGCCTGGCGCCGCGGCGGCTCGGCTGACGCCAACGTGAGCGAGCTCTGGCAGGCGAGTCTGCTGCACGGGCTGTTGACGACATTGGGGCTGCTTGCCGCGTCGTCGGCGCTTGGCTACGTGCTGGCCGTGCCGTTGGCGCTGGCCCGGCTGTCGCGCCGGCGCTGGGTGGCCTGGCCGGCGCTGGCGTATTCCGGCTTCTTCCGCGGCACGCCGCTGCTGGTGCAGATCTACCTGATCTATTACGGCTTGGCGCAGTTTCCGGCGGTGCGGCACTCGCCGGCCTGGCTGGTGTTGCGCGAGGCGTGGCCGTGCGCGCTGCTCGCCTTGACGCTCAACATGACGGCCTATGTCGCCGAGCCGTTGCGGGGCGGATTATTGGCGGTGCCGGCCGGCGAGCGCGAGGCGGCGCTGGCGTTCGGCATGGGCCGGCTCGTGACGTTGCGCCGCATCGTGTTGCCGCGCGCGATCAGGCTGGTGCTGCCGGCGCTCGGCAACGAGGCGCTGATCCAGCTCAAGTCGACTGCGCTCGCCAGCACCATCACCTTGCTCGACCTCACCGGGGCGGCGCGGCGGCTGTCGGCGACGAGCTACTCGACGGAGCCGCTGCTGATCGCCGGCGCCATCTACGTCGTGCTGTCGGCGCTGCTCGGTCAGCTGTTCCGCACGCTGGAAAGCGGCCGGCGTTCCGCCGCGTCTTGATGCGTGAGGCAACTCCTGTGGACGGCGGGGATTTAGCCACTCATGTCACCTTCAGCCTTGATCTTCGATGTCGACGGCACTCTCGTCGACACGGTCGACCTCCACGCGCTCGCCTGGCGGGACGCGTTTCGGCGCTTTGGCCATGATATCCCGTTTGCCGAATTGCGCGGCCAGATCGGCAAGGGCGGCGACCAGCTGCTGCCGGTGTTTCTCGACGCGGCGGAGCGCGAGCGTTGCGGCGAGGCGATCGATGGTTACCGCTCGGAGCGCTACAAGGCGCGCTATCTGCCGCTGGCGCGCGGCTTTGCCGGCGTGCGGGCGCTATTTGCTCATGTGCGAGCGCGCGGCCAGAAGATCGCGCTCGCGTCGTCGGCGAAGGCTGACGAGCTGGCGATCTACAAGCGGCTTGCCGACGTGGAGGGTCTGGTCGATGCCGAGACCACCTCGGACGACGTCGCGCGCAGCAAGCCCTATCCCGACATCTTCGGCGCGGCGCTCGACAGGCTCGGCGTTCCTGCGGCCGAGGCGATCGTCATCGGCGATACTCATCACGACGTGGAGGCGGGACGGCGGCTCGGGGTCGGCAGCGTCGGCCTGCTCTGCGGCGGTTTTCCTGGCAACGTGCTGGTCGGCGCCGGGGCGCTCGCGGTGTACGACGATCCGCAGATGCTGCACCGTCGCTACGACCAGTCACCGCTTGCCTGAGTTCGGGGCGGGCTGGTCAGAGCGTACGTCTGCTCGCCCAGACTAACGAGTGCACGGGGGAGCGCGGGCGATTTCGTCCGGCTCTACGGCAGCAGTACGGTCGCACCAGTGGTCTCTCTGGCCTCGATGGCGCGATGCGCCTCGGCGGCGTCGCGCAACGCGAAGCTCTGGTTGATCTGGATGCGGACATGCCCGTCGACGATTGCGCCGAACAGCGAGGCGGCGGTGCGCTCCAGGTCCTCCCGTTTGTGCGTGTAGGTCGCAAGGCTCGGCCGGGTGACGAACAGGCTGCCTTTGGCGCCGAGTTGGCTGAGGTCAAACGGTGGCACCGCACCGGAGGCGTTGCCGTAGCTCACCAGCATGCCGAGCGGGGCGAGGCTGTCGAGGCTGGCGAGAAAGGTGTCGCGGCCGACGCTGTCGTAGACCACCGGCACCATCGCGCCGTCGGTCAGCCGCTTCACTTCGGCCGGGATGGCGTTATGGCCGATGATGACGTGGCTGGCGCCGTTCTCGCGCGCCAGCGCCGCCTTCTGCTCGGTGGAGACGACGCCGATCACGGTGGCGCCGAGATGGTGCGCCCACTGGCAGAGCAGCAGCCCGACACCGCCGGCGGCGGCGTAGACCAGGATGGTCTCGCCTGGTTTTACCGGGTAGGTCCGGTGCAGCAGGTATTGCGCGGTCATGCCTTGCAGCATCGCCTTGCCGGCGGTCTTGAGGTCGATCCCGTCCGGCAACTTGACGAGCCGGTCGGCGGCGATCACTCGGTCCGTGCTGTAAGCGCCAAGTGCGCCGGCATAGGCGACGCGGTCGCCGGGCTGCACCAGGCTGACCTCGGCGCCGACCGCCGTCACCGTGCCTGAACCCTCCTGGCCGATGATCGCCGGCAGCGCGGGCAGCTTGTAGAGGCCGTTGCGGTAGTAGACGTCGATGTAGTTGAGCCCGATCGCCTCGTGGTGGATCAGCGCCTCGCCTGGGCCGGGCTCGGGTGTCGGCACATCCTCCCACGCCAGAACCTCAGGCCCGCCATTCGCGTGAATGCGGATTGCCTTGCTCATGAAACCTCCAGAACGGCGGCTTGAGGCGCCAGGTCTGCCAATGGGTGGTGGCCTGGTTGGTGGCCTGGTTGGTCGCGTGATTCGTCGCGTGCCTGGTCGCGCCAATGCTGCTCATGCTGCAGCAGCGCGCGCTTGCTCGACACGCCGTCTCCGGCGCTGTAGCCGCCCAGGCCGGCCGCGCCGACGACGCGGTGACAGGGGATGATGATCGGCAGGGGATTTTGTCGGCACGCCTGGCCGACGGCGCGAGACGAGCCGCCGCAGGTGCTGGCGATCTCGCCGTACGAGCCTGTCCGCCCGTATGGCAGGTCGATCAGCGCCGACCAGACCCGCTGGCGATACGCGGTGCCCGATGGCGCCAGTGGCAGCCGGAACCGCGTGAGTTCCCCGTCGAAATACGCGTTCATCTGCTCGCGCGCCTGGACGAGCAACGGGGTGGCATCCTGGTCGCGGCCCCAGCCCCAGTCGAGCGCCACCAGCGCGCCGTCTTCCTCGGCAAGGCTGATGGCGCCGAACGGCGTATGTATGGATAGTTGCGGCAGGCTCACCTCCCTCTGTCGGCGAGCCAGATGGCACTGCCAGGGCGCGGCACTGTCAAGTCGCCACGCCGCGCGCGGTTCCGACGGCGGTTTACGGGCCGGCGCTACCGGCGATGACGGACGGGCGCACGCCACCGCTTGTGGCGGCTCGAAAGCTGCCCGATACCTGCCGCGAAAGGATAATCTGATGCGCCGCCCCGATTGCGACACTCCACCTGCCGAGGTCGTGATCCCGCTTGCGTGCATCTTTGCCGTCGCGAGCGGCGCCGGCAGGGCGGCCGTTGCGGTGCTGCGGCTGAGCGGGGCAGAGACCGGGCAAGTTCTGGACGCGGTGTGCGGCGGCAGACCGACGCCGCGCCGGGCGAGCGTGCGCCGGCTGCGCAACGCCTCGGGGGAATTGCTCGACCAGGCGCTGGTGCTGTGGATGCCGGCGCCGGATAGCTACACCGGCGAGGACTGCGCGGAACTGCAGGTGCATGGTGGTCACGCGGTGATCGAGGCGGTCGGCGAGGTGCTCGCCGCTGCCGGAGCGCGCCCGGCCGAAGCCGGCGAGTTCAGCCGACGCGCCTTTCTTAACGGCCGGATGGATCTGCTCGAGGCGGAGGCGGTGGCCGATCTGGTCGAGGCGGAGACCGAGGCGCAGCGACGGCAAGCCTTGCGGCAACTCGGCGGTGAAGCGAGCCGGGTCTATGCCGAGCTGGCGGCACGACTGCTTCGGGTGCTTTCGGCGCAGGAAGCGCTGGTCGACTTTCCCGACGAGGACCTGCCGGCCGCCGTTGCGACCGAGTTGCTGGCGGAGATAACGGCGATCGAGGCCACGATACGGCAGTATCTGCGCGATGGACGCGACAGCGAACGGCTACGTGAGGGCGTGACGGTGGCGATTGTCGGGGCGCCCAATGTCGGCAAGTCGTCGCTGATGAACGCGTTATGCGGGCGCGACGTCGCCATCGTCTCGGCCGAGGCGGGCACGACGCGCGACGTCGTCGAGTCGCGCGTCATTCTGTCGGGCGTGCCTGTGCGCCTGCTGGACACGGCGGGGTTGCGGGACGCTGAAGGCGCGGTCGAGCGGGAGGGCGTGCGCAGGGCCTTGCAGGCGGCGGAGCGGGCCGACCTGGTGCTGCGTGTCGTCGGTCCGGAGGGCGACGCCTTGGATGCGGCGGCGGCCGGGGCGGACAGTGTGCTGGTGAGCAGCAAGGCGGATCTCGGCTTCGCGGTTCCTGCCGGCGCGATTGCGTGCAGCGCCGTAACCGGAGCCGGCATCGAGGCGCTCAGGCGACGGCTGGCGGAGGAGGTTGGCCGCCTTGTGCGCCTCGATGGTCCGCCCGTGCTGACGCGATCCCGGCATCGCAGTTGCCTCAGCGCTGCCGCGCAGCATCTTGAGGACGCAGCCGCGGTCGGGTTAGCGGAGTTGCGGGCGGAATCCTTGCGGCTCGGCTATACCGCGCTCGGACAGCTTACGGGGATCGGGGATGTCGACACCATCCTCGATGAGGTCTTCGGCCGGTTCTGTATCGGCAAATAGAGGCGACGGAGGCGGGCGATGCCGATGACGGGCTATGACGTGATTGTCGTCGGCGGCGGCCACGCTGGGTGCGAGGCGGCCGCAGCCTCGGCGCGCATGGGGGCCTCGACCTTGCTCATCACGCACAGCCTCGCAACGGTTGGCGCATTGTCTTGCAATCCCTCGATCGGCGGCATCGGCAAGGGCCACATCGTCCGCGAGATCGACGCGCTGGACGGTCTGATGGCTGCCGCCGCCGACCGCGCGGGCATACATTTCAAGCTGCTGAACCGCAGCAAGGGGCCGGCCGTGCAAGGCCCGCGCGCACAGGTGGACAGGCGGCTGTATCGGGCGGCCATCCAGGACATGCTGCACGACCAGGTCTCGCTGACGCTGCTTGAGGCGGCGGTCGGCGATCTCGATCTCGGCCCTGACGGCGCCGTGCAGGCGGTGCGGCTTGAGGATGGCACGCGAGTGGCCTGTCGCGCTGCCGTCCTGACGGCTGGAACCTTTCTCAACGGGGTTATCCATCATGGGTTTGAGCAGCAACGGGCGGGGCGGATCGGTGAGGCGCCGTCGATCCGGCTGAGCCAGACGCTGCGTCGGTTGGGATTGCCGTGCGGGCGCTTGAAGACCGGCACGCCGCCGCGATTGGCGCGCGACAGCATCGACTGGGAGAGGCTGCAAGCTGATCCTGGCGACGCCGAGCCCGAGCCGTTCAGCCGAATGACGGATCATCTCACGACGCCGCGCGTTGCCTGCCACATCACCGCGACGAACGAGGCCACCCATGCGTTGATCCGCGACAACCTGCACCTCTCGGCGGTGTATGGCGGTGCGATATCCGGCCGCGGACCGCGTTATTGTCCGTCGATTGAGGACAAGGTGGTTCGCTTTGCCGATCGCACGCGCCATCAGGTGTTTTTGGAGCCTGAGGGGTTGGATGACGAGCGCGTCTACCCGAACGGCATTTCGACCAGCCTGCCTGCCGCTGTCCAGCTAGCGCTGGTGCGCAGCATCGCCGGGCTTGAGCGCGCCTCTATTGTCCAGCCGGGTTACGCGGTCGAATACGACCACATTGATCCTCGGGCGCTGACGCCGGGACTTGAGGTAAGAACCCTCGGTGGTCTGTTCCTTGCCGGCCAGATCAACGGCACGACCGGCTACGAGGAGGCGGCTGGGCAGGGTTTGCTGGCCGGCGTGAACGCAGCGCGTCGCGCGTCTGGGCTAGCCGCTGCGACATTGTCGCGGGCTGACAGCTACATCGGTGTCATGATCGATGACCTGACGTGCAAGGGGGTGACGGAGCCGTATCGCATGTTCACGTCGCGGTCCGAGTTCAGGCTGACGTTGCGGGCGGACAACGCCGATCTTCGGCTGACCGATGCCGGCATCACGTGGGGATGCGTCGGTCCGGACAGGCGTCGTCGCTTTGAGCAGACGCGCCAGCAGATCGCGTCGGCATTACGGCGGGCGGAGGCGGACACCGACGTTGTCGGTGGTGTCAGGCGCGCGCCCGATGGTCGCCCACGCAGTGTTCTCGAGTGTCTCGGTCAGCAACCTACGTGCGCCGATGCGGGTGCGCTCGCTGCTTGGCTTGGTGAGTTGCCGCCGCGGGTTCTGCAGCATCTAAGGACGGAAGCGGTCTACGCTGGCTACTTGAAGCGGCAACAGGCCGAGATCAGGCAGTTGCACGCTCTGGACGCGTTGCCGATCGGGCCGGATGCTGATTTCAGCCAGGTCGGGGGTTTGAGCACCGAGGTCAAGCAGGCGCTGCGACACGCACAACCGGCGTCAATCGGCGCGGCGTCTCGATTGCAGGGGATAACCCCTGGCGCGCTGAGTGCCGTGATGGCGCATGTGCGTCGGCGCTCATGAGAGTTTCACGTGAAACAAAGGTGCTGCCGCCAGTCTGTGTTTCACGTGAAACGCACGAACGGCTGCTGATCTTCGCCGCGCTGCTGACGCGATGGACGCCTCGGGTCAATCTGGTGGCGCGAGCTGATGTGCCACGTCTGTGGGAACGGCACATCCAGGATAGCCTGCAATTGCTGCCGCTGCTGTCCCCCGCGTCAGCCGGGCTCGATCTCGGCAGCGGTGGCGGCTTTCCAGGGCTGGTCCTCGCTATCGCCGGTGCGCTGCGGTTTGATCTCGTCGAAGCCGACCAGCGTAAGGCCGCATTTCTGAGGGAGGCGGCACGTGAGACTGATGCGGCTGTGACGGTGCATGCTTGTCGGATCGAGGCGCTGACTGTGACCAGCAAGCTGATCACCGCCCGCGCGCTTGCACCATTGTCACAACTGCTGCCGCTCGTCTCGCCGTTGCTCGAGGCGGGAGGAGAGTGCCTTTTCCACAAAGGGGTGAGGGCCGAGCAGGAGTTGAAGCTTGCTAGCGCGAACTGGCAGTTCGACGTCAACCGTTTCGCGAGCGCCAGTAATCCGGATGGCGTCATCCTTCAAATTCGTGGCATCATGCCGCGCGTGGGACAGCAAGCAGTGTGATGAGCAGACATGGTTCGCCGCGCGTCCTCGCCATCGCAAATCAGAAAGGCGGTGTGGGGAAGACGACCACGACGGTCAATCTTGCGGCCGCATTGGCGTTGGAGGGTTGCCGCGTTCTGGTTGTGGACCTTGATCCGCAGGGCAATGCTTCAACCGGGTTTGGTCTGGAGGCGGCGCCGCGCCAAGCTGGAACCTACAGGCTGCTGGTTGCTGACGATGCAATCGACAGCTTCGTCCGGCCGACCGAAATTCCGGGGCTGTCCATCATCGCTGCCGATACGGATCTGACTGGGGCTGAAATAGAATTGGTCAGCATGCAGGAACGTGAGTTCCGTCTACGCTCGGCTCTGCGAGCCTTGCGTAATCTCGATTACGTGCTGATCGACTGTCCGCCGAGCCTTGGTTTGTTGACGCTCAATGGTCTTGTCGCCGCGCAGGCGGTCCTGGTGCCGCTGCAATGCGAGTTCTTTGCGCTTGAAGGTATCAGCCAACTCATCCGAACTGTCGAGAGAGTCGGCCACAGCCTCAATCCGGGGCTGGCGGTGCAGGGCATCGTGCTGACGATGTACGATCGGCGCAACAATCTGTCGGATTTGGTCGCAGCCGATGCGCGCAGCTTCTTTGGACAACGGGTGTTCGAGACAGTAATCCCGCGCAACATCCGTATTTCGGAGGCGCCGAGCCATGGCAAGCCGGTCTTGCTTTACGATGCCCGATCGGTTGGTGCTCAGGCGTATGTAAGGCTTGGGCGGGAGCTGTTGCGACGTGATCAGGCGAGGCTTGCCGCATGAGCACACGCGATGGCAGCTCGCGTCTCGGCCGTGGCTTGGCGTCGCTTCTCGGCGAACCGCCTCCTGCGGGCGCGTCGGACGTGTCTCCTACGCGCTCGTTATCCATCGACCTGCTTGAACCTGGCGCATTTCAGCCTCGCACCAGCATGCCGGCAGCCAGCATGGCGGAACTCGTCGAATCCATTCGCGCGCAAGGCATCCTGCAACCCGTGCTCGTCCGCCCGCATCGCGAACGGTCAGGTCGTTTCGAAATCATCGCCGGCGAGCGTCGCTGGCGTGCCGCCCAGGCGGCAGGGTTGCACCAGATACCAGCGCTCATTCGTGACCTGCCCGACAAGGAGGCGATGGCCGCCTCGCTGGTCGAGAACCTGCAACGCCAGGACCTCAATGCAATTGAGGAAGCGGAGGGTTATCGGCGTCTCGTCGACGAGTTCGGGCTAACCCAGGAACAGCTTGGAAGCTCGGTCGGCAAATCCCGCAGCCACATCGCAAACTGCATACGCCTGCTGCAACTTCCCGCCTCGGTTCGCAAGGACGTTGAGCGCGGCGCATTGACCGCGGGACACGCCCGGGCCCTGCTCGCGCATCCGGAGCCCGCCAAGGCTGCGCTTGCGGTAATATCGCGCGGCCTGAATGTTCGCCAGACCGAGGCGCTTGGCCAGCAACGCCTTCAGACCGCGCCAGCGTCCCGAGAGAGTGCCGATCCGGAGACGCACGCGTTGGAGGCGCAACTGACGCAAAAGCTCGGCTTGCGGGTGCAAATCACGTTTGATGGCAAAGGCGGCACGCTCCGCATCGCCTACCGCAACCTCGATCAGCTTGACGGCATCGTCACCCTGCTCAGCCGCGAATGACGGGAGCTGCTCAGCCGCGCGCGCCGACCAGACGGGCGCGCTGCGCCCTGAACGCGATGATCGCCAGCAACCGGCGACAGAGCAGATCCGGTTTGGCTCCGGTCTGCTTGCTGGACAACTCGACGCTACGCACCTCTTCCAGAATGCGCAGCATCGACACGCTGCTCCACGCCAGCAGCATCGCCTCGAGGGCTGCGGCACGCTTGAAATACACCGGAAGTCGCAACGAGCGGAGTGCCTCGTTGGGCGGCATACCATCCTCGACAAGGAGCCGGGCTTGCAGCAAGCGTTGAAAATGGCCGGCGGTCTGCCGCAACGCCGCGACCGGTGCCACACCGTCGGCAAAGGCAAGCTCAAGCGCTCGGTCCATCACGTCGCTACGCCCTTGACAGGCTGCCGTCAGCGCATCGTCGAACGACAACGCCGCGCTGTCACCAAGGCTCGCCTGCGCAGCCGCGAGATCAACGGTGCTGCCTGCTCCAACGAACAACGCGAGTTTTTCGATCTCGAGCCGGACCGACCCTCGGTCAGCCGCAAGCTGGGCAGACGTCCAGTCCAGCGCTTCAGGCTCGATGCTGACGTCTTGAGCGGCAAGGGTCTGCTTGATCGTGTCCTGCAACGCCCGTCCATCTTCCGCGTAGCATGCGATCACGGCGGCGTCGGGCGCTGCTTCCAGCAGCGTGCGCAAGCGTCCCTTCGACAGCCCCGGTGCTTCCAGCAGGACCAGCGCCTCGGCCTTCGAGCGCAGCACGGCTTGCACTGCGCTAGTCTGGCCGTCGCCGGTGTCGCGCAGCCGCACGACGCGTCGTCCACCGGTCATCGATAGAGCGAGCGCCTCGTCCACAAGTCGGGGCGACTGCTCGCGCTCGAGTTCAGACAAGCGGAATGGATCGTCGCTGGATCCGACTACGGCGATGGTTAGGGCGCGGGAACGCTCCCTGATTAGGCCCTCGTCATCGCCATGCAGCAGAACGACGCGGCAGTTACCGGGGTCGGCCAGGAAACCTCTGATCCGGCGCGCCTCAAGCTTCACGTCAGCTTGCCGCCGGGTGCTGCTGGAAGTAGGTGGCCAGCTGCTGCGTCACCTGGTCCGCGAGGTTCTCGGCCAAACGCGCTTGCGCCGCACCGGTGGCGAGGTCGGTGTAGAAAAACTGTTCGTTGACGACGTTGTTGCCGTCGAGCGCGCGAGCGATGCCGGATGTCACTGCCGGCGCCTGCGGAACGTCAGAATGCAGCGTCCAGGTGACGCGCCCGACCAGCCGGTTGCGTGTCGAGGAACTGTCTTGCTGAATGGAGATCGCCTGCTGCTCGATGGAGTAGCTCACCGTCAGTTCGTATTGCTTGCGGGCACCTGATCCTGCGCCGTCAAGCCGCTCCTGCAGCGCCTGACGCAGCAATTGTCCGGTGCGGTCCGGGATGGTGGCGACGAAGATCTCGCCCAGGGCGCCTGGCGAGTCGCCGCGCGCCGTCGTCTGATACAGCGGGTGGAAGCCACAGCCGCCTAATCCCAGCATGGCGGGCAGGGCAAGCAGGCGCGCCCACCTCGCGATCTTGAAGGCGATCATCGTGCGGCGACCACGAAGTTCACGACCCGGCCGGGCACGTAGATGCGCTTGACGATGCGCATGCCGGCCAGAGCGCGCGCGACGTTCGCCTCGCGCTCGGCCGATGCCAGCACCTCCGCCTCGGTCGCTTCCGATCCGACCTCGATGGTGCCGCGCAGCTTGCCCATCACCTGCACGGCGAGGGTGGTCGAAACGCGCGCGAGCAGCGCCGGATCCGCCTCCGGCCAGGGCGCCTCGGCGAGCAGCGTCGTGCGCTCCGGCTCGAGGCGCTGCATCATCTCCTCCGCGAGATGCGGCATCATCGGCGCGACAAGCCGGGCGGCCAGCGACAGCGCTTCGTGGCGGGCCGAGCGGAGCCCCTCCGCCTCGCCAGGCACCGCCCGGTCCGCCGCCCGGTCCGCCTCGGTCACCGCGGCGGCGAGCTCATACAGCCGGGCGACAGCGACATTGAAGGCGAAGCTTTCGAGCGCCTCGGTGACCGCGACGATCGTCTGATGCGCGGCGCGGCGCAGCGTCTGTGCGATTGTGCCGGATTGCGCCGGCGGCTCACCCGCGCCGCCGCTTGATCCCTCAGCGAGGCGGAACAGCCGTTGGGTGAAACGGTAGGCGCCGGCAACGCCGGCCTCGGTCCACTCCATGTCGCGCTCGGGTGGGTTGTCCGACAGGATGAACCAGCGAGCCGTATCGGCTCCGTAACGATCTATGATGGCGCCAGGGTCGACCGTGTTGCGCCGGGACTTCGACATCGCTTCGATGCGGCCGACGGTGACCGGCTCGCCGCTGTCGCGACGTGTCGCCACACCCGCGGCGTCGCGCACGATCTCCTCCGGATACAGCCACCGCCCGTCGGCGGCGCGGTAGCTCTCATGCGTCACCATGCCCTGCGTGAACAGGCCGGCGAACGGCTCCTCGACGCCAAGATACCCGGCATCGCGCATCGCCCGGGTGAAGAAGCGGGAGTACAGCAGATGCAGGATCGCGTGCTCGATGCCGCCGATATACTGGTCGACCGGCATCCAGCGATCGACGGCGTCGCGCGTCATCGGTTCGCCCGCGTGCGGGCTGCAGAAGCGCGCGTAATACCACGAACTGTCGACGAACGTGTCGAAGGTGTCGGTGTCGCGCTCGGCGGCCCCGCCGCAGGACGGGCAGGCGACGTGCTTCCAGCTCGGATGATGATCGAGCGGATTGCCCGGCAGGTCGAAGGTCACGTCCTCGGGCAGACGCACCGGCAGTTCGGCCAGCGCGACCGGCAAGACGCCGCACACCTGGCAGTGGATCACGGGGATCGGGCAGCCCCAGTAGCGTTGCCGGCTGACGCCCCAGTCGCGCAGGCGCCAGTTGACGACCCCTTCGCCGGCGCCGCGCGCGACCAGTGCCGCGATGGCGGCGCGCTTTGCCGGCTCGGTTTCGAGCCCGTCCAGGAAACCGGAGTTGATCATCCGGCCCGGTCCGACATAAGCCTCGTCGCCGATGCAAAACCCGTCGGCCGGCGCCGCATCAGGCAACACCACCGGCGGCACCGGCAGGCCGTATTTGCGCGCGAAATCAAGGTCACGCTGGTCGCCGCATGGGCAGCCGAAGATCGCGCCGGTGCCGTAGTCCATCAGCACGAAATTCGCGATCCAGACCGGGAAGCCGGCATCCGGGAGAAACGGGTGGCGGACGCGCAGCCCGGTATCGTAGCCGCGCTTCTCCGCCGCCTCGATCACCGCCTCGCTGGTGCCCATCTGCCGGCATTCGGCAACGAACCGCGCCGCCGCCGCATCGCGTTCCGCGGCGAGGGCCGCTAGCGGGTGCTCCGGCGCCACCGCGAGAAACGACATGCCGAACAGCGTATCCGGCCGCGTCGTGTAGACTTCGACGTCGCGCAAGCCGGCGACCTCCGCCGTCAAGGCGAAGCGCACTCGCGCGCCCTCGCTGCGGCCGATCCAGCGCGACTGCATCAGCCGCACCCGTTCCGGCCAGCGATCGAGCGTCTCGAGCCCGGCCAGCAGTTCGGGTGCGTAGCGCGTGATGCGCAGGAACCATTGCGACATCCGCTTCTTCTCGACCGGCGCGCCGGAACGCCAGCCGCGACCGTCGATCACCTGCTCGTTCGCGAGCACGGTATTGTCGACCGGGTCCCAGTTCACCCAGCTCTCGCGACGTTCGGCAAGGCCCAGCCGCAACAGGTCGAGAAACAGCGCCTGCTGCTTGCCGTAATAGGCCGGGTCGGAGGTCGCGATCTCGCGCGACCAGTCGATCGACAGACCCATGCGCCGCAGCTCGGCACGCATTGCTGCGATATTGTCCGCGGTCCAGCGCGCCGGATGGACGCCGCGCTCGCGGGCCGCATTCTCCGCCGGCAATCCGAACGCGTCCCAGCCCATCGGGTGCAGGACCGTATAGCCGCGCGCCCGCTTGTAGCGCGCGACGACGTCGCCGAGCGTGTAGTTGCGGACGTGCCCCATGTGGATCTTGCCGCTGGGATACGGAAACATCTCGAGCACGTAGAACGGGCGCGCGTCCGCCGCCGGCACGTCGTCGACGGCGAAGCAGGCGCGGCTCTCCCAGGCCCGCTGCCAGCGCGGCTCGGCCTCGCGAAAATCATAGCCGGGGGCAGGGGTCGCGTCTTGGTTCATGGTCGAGGTATCGGTCAGATCAGCCGGTTCAGCAACGTCTGAACAAGCGCGGGACAAGCCCCGGTCGGGCTAGTCTTTTGAGCCGACTAACCCGACGCTTGGGAACCAAGCGTCGGCATCGGACTACTAGGCGGCCGCCTCGGCGCTGGCGGCGGTCGCGGTCTCCGGCATGGCGACGATCAAGGCGCCAAGCGCCACGCACGCCGCCGCGCCAAGGATCAGGAACGCCGGCGAATATCCCAGGTGGTCGACGATGACCCCGGCGGCAAGCCCGCTCAGCGAGGCGCCGATGCCCTGCGCCGTGGCGACGGCGCCCTGGGCCAGATTGTAGCGGCCGGTGCCGCGCATCAGGTCGGCGATCAGCAGCGGCGTGATGGCGCCGAAGATGCCGGCACCGACGCCGTCGAGCAGCTGCACCGCGATCAGCCAGGGCGCGCTGTCCGAGACGGTGTAGAGCAGCGCCCTGATCGGCAGCACGGCGAAGCCGACCAGCAGGATCGGCTTGCGGCCGAGCCGGTCCGCCGTATGCCCCACCGCCAGGGCGACGGGCAGCATGATCAACTGGGCGGCGACGATGCAGGACGACATCATCACCGTCGCCAGGTCCGGATGCGACTGCGCCAGCTTCTGGCCGACCAGCGGCAACAACGGCGCGTTGGCGAAATGGAATAGCATCGCGCACAGGGCGAAGACGACCAGCGGCCGGCATTTCAGCAAGGCAAGAATGCCGGACGGCTGCGTCCCGCTTTGCGATCTGGCCGGCCTGCCGTCGAGGCCCCGGGCGCGGTCCTGGTCGATGGCGCCGCCTGGAATGGACAGCATGGCGATGGCGGCGAGCACGGCGAACACCGGCACCAGCAGGAATACGGCGCGTTGCGAGAACAGGGTGCCGACGCCGCCCGCGGCGGCGGCGATGGCGACGTTTCCCGCGTGGTCGAAGGCGGAGTTGCGGCCCATGCGCCGGGCCAGCCGGGTGCGGGCGTAGAGCCCCAGGGTGACGGCGGCGACCGCGGGGCCGAACACGTCGCCGACGACCGCCATGGCGGTATTGGCGAACAGCACCGGCCAGAAGCGAGGTGCGGCGAAGATGACGACGGCGCCGACGGCAAGCACGCAGAGCGCCAGCACCACCGCCCCGCGCTTTCTGCGCGTCGCGTCGATGGCGGCGCCGGCCGGGGTCTGGGCGGCCAGTCCGATCAGGCCGCCGAGCGTGGTCACGAAGCCGACCTCGGTCTGGCTCCAGTGCCGCTCGGTGATCAGGAAGACGTTGAGGTATGGCCCGAGCGCGCCGCGCACGTCGGCGAGCAGGAAGTTGACGGCGTCGAGCGAGCGCGGCCGGAAGCCGGCGCGGCTCGCCTGCTCGGTCGAGCCGTCATCGGCCGCGGCCACCTCAGAACGTCGCGATCAGGATGATGCCGCCGGTCATCAGCGCGCCGCCGAGCACTCGCCAGACGTTCAGGCTGTGCTGCTCCATGCCGAACAGGCCGAACTGGTCGATGGCGAGCGACATCAGCAGGTTGGCGGTGATGGTCAGCCCGGCGAACGGGCCGGCGCCGACCTTGTTCACGAACAGCAGGCCCATGATCACGGCAAAGGCGCCAAGCAGGCCGCCGAGCGGCGCCCACCACGGCATGGCGGCGATGCCCTTGGCCGTCGGCATCGGGTTCGGCAGGCAGAACCACAGCACCAGCAGCAGCGCGATAATCGGCAGGAACGAGACGATGCTGGACAGCCAAGGGTTCTCGAGCGATTTGCGCAGCGCCCCGTTCATCGGCGGTCCCCAGGCCTGCAGGACGCCGGCGATGACGATGATCGGGTAGAGCCAGGCCGAGCTGATGTTCTGCATTGCGGTCTCCGGGGAGTGTGGTTCAGCCGAACGCGACGGCGGCAAGAGCGAGCAGCAGCGCCGGCGGCATGATCAGCACGCCGAGCTTGAGGAACGCTGAGGTGCTGACGCGCAAGCCCTCGCGCCGCAGCGCCGACAGCCAGAGTATGGTCGCGAGCGAGCCGGTGACGGACAGGTTCGGCCCGAGATCGACGCCGATCAGCACCGCCGCCCTGACGTGCTCCGGCACCCGCGCCAGCTCGCTGACCCGACCGGCGACGAGGCCGGCGGGCAGGTTGTTGACCAGGTTGCAGCCGACCGCGAGTGCCGCGCCGACGAGCCAGGCGGCGAGGCTGGCCGAGCGCTGCACGAGGCCTTGCAGGAGGCCCGCGAGAGCCTGAGTGAGGCCGGTCTGCTGCAGCGACTCGACCAGCACGAACAGTCCGGCGACCAGCGGCAATACGCTCCAGGAGACGTTTCTCAGCAGGTCGACAGGGCGGCATCTGGAGCGGGTCAGCACCAGCAGCGTGGTCAGCAGGCCGGCAAGCAGGGTCGGCAGGCCGAGCTGGAGGTCGAACCCGGACGAGACCAGCAGCACGATCGCGGTCGCGGCGATGCCGAACGCGGCCATCTTGCCCGCCGCCGACAGGCGCGCGACCGCGATCTCCACTGACACCGGCTGGCGCAACGCCCTGCGCTGGGTCCAGCGCAGGACGACGTAGGTGGCGGCGATGGAGAGCAGCGACGCCGGCGCGTAGCGCGGCAGCCAAGCCAGCAGCGGCGGCATGTGGCTGCCGTAGATGACGAGGTTCGCCGGATTGGAGATCGGCAGCACGAAGCTCGCGGCGTTGGCGATGAAGGCGCATATCAGCAGGAACGGCAGCGGCTCCTCCGCCTTCGCCGCCTTGGCGACGGCGGCGACCGCAGGGGTCAGCACGACCGCGGTCGCGTCGTTGGACAGGAACACGGTGACCAGCGTGCCGACGCCGAACACCAGGGTGAACAGGCGCGTCGCCGATCCGCGCGCCAGGATTGCGGCGCGGGCGGCGAGCCAGTCGAACAGGCCTTCCTGGCGCGCCAGTTCGGACAGCAGCATCATCCCGGTCAGGAACAGGTAGACGTCGGTGCCCTTGGCGACCCCCGACCAGGCGGCGTGCGGCGACAGCAGGCCGAGCAGCACCAGCAGTGAGGCGCCGGCGACCGCCCAGATGAACTCCGGCCAGGCGAACGGCCGCAGGATGACGCCGGCCGTCGCCGCGGCGGCGATGCCCCAGCTCGCCCACGGCGAGGCGAGCAGGGGCGAGGCGAGTAGCGGGGCGAGAAGCGCCGTCACCAGGACCTGCCATGGCGGTTTGGTCCGAGCTGGGTGCCGGCGATGCCCTTCTCCGGCCAGGCGCCGATCCGGTCGGAGTCGCTGCCGTCGGCGTGGCGCTTGGGTGGCGACCAACCCGGCCCGGCGGGCTCGACTGCGTCCGCATCGCTGCGTTGCGTCGCGTCGCGGGCGCGGACGGTGATGCGGGCGGGATGCGCCGCCGTGGCCTGCCAGAGCGCGATCGCACCCGGCACCGGGGTCATCGGCGACCAGGCGCCGTCGTCGAGGCGCATCTCGACCGCCTCGATCGGCGCGTCGCCGAGCACCTTCGCGCGGACCATCAGCGGGCCGGACGCGATCTGGCGAGAAGCGGTGACGAGCCGTCGGTCGACCGGCGAGGTGATGAGGACGAACGGCCAGGTGCGGTCCAGCGACTTGAAGCGCCAGCTCACGCCCCGATCGTCCACGGCGGCGATCGAGACGCCGGGCGGGCCTTCCTCGACCTGCCCGGTCGAGCGGGTCGCCATCAGTATGGTGCCGCCGTCATTGGCGAGCTCGTTGTAGTGGGTGTGACCCATGTCGACGCAGACCACGTCCGGGTGGGCGAGCAGCGCGCGGGTCCGCTCGGCGCCCTCGCATAAATCGGCCGGGTAGGTGTGCATGAACACGACCACCGGCTCGCCGGCAGCGCTCGCCTTCTCCCGCTCGCGCTCCGCCCAGGCGAGTGCTGCGGGCGGCAGCCGGAAATCGGCGCCTCCCGCGCCGGCCGACACGACGTCGAGAAACAGGCAGCGATGCCCGGCGACGCTCTCTGCGTAGGGCAGCGTCCGGGCGCCGAGCACCTGGTGAAAGGCGTCGAGGGTGCGCGGCTCGAAATCATGGTCGCCGGGCAGGATGTGCAACGGCAGGCTGAGCGGCGCCACCGCGTCGCGCAGCAGCGCATACTGGGCGGCGGTGCCCTGGTCCGCGTTGTCGCCGGGCAGCACCACGAAGTCGAGGCTGCCCGGCGCCAGGCCGCGGGCGAGCGCCACGATCCGTCGCAGGTCCAGGTGGTTCGGCGCGCCGGCCCGCGTGATGTGCAGGTCGCCGATATGCAGCCAGGCCAGCACGCCGCCGCCGGGCGCTGCGTC
>CAXTSD010000007.1:0-5980 GCA_964246775.1 uncultured Acetobacteraceae bacterium
GTTTCCGGCCTGGGCCGCGATGCCGCCGCGCGAGCGTCAGCAGCTGTTCCTCAAGGCGGCGGACGTTCTCGAGCGGCGGACCAAGGACATCGTCGGCGTGATGGCCGAGGAGACCGGGTCCGGCGCCGCGTTCACGATGTTCCAGGTGCGGTGGTCGGCCGACCTGCTGCGCCAGGCCGCGAGCTGGGGCTACCTGCCGGTCGGCGAGGTGCTGCCGAGCGACACGCCGGGCCGGTTCGCGATGGCGGTCCGCAAGCCGCTCGGCGTGGTGGCCGGGTTCACGCCGTGGAACGGCGCGTTCAGCTTGGCGTTTCGCACCGTCGTGCTGCCGATGGTGTTCGGCAACACGGTCGTCATCAAGCCGTCCGAGGAGGCGCCGCTATGCGCCGGGCTGCTGGTCGCCGAAATCTTCGACGAGGCGGGCTTTCCGCCCGGCACGATCAACGTCGTGACGCACGGCCCTGGCGAGGCGGGGGTGATCGCCGACGTGTTCTTCGAGAGCCCTGCGGTGCGCAGCATCAACTTCACCGGCTCGTCGGCGACCGGCAGCATGCTGGCAGGGCGCGCCGGGCAGGCGCTGAAGCGGATCGTGCTCGAGCTCGGCGGCTACAACCCGCTGCTGGTGCTGCGCGATGCCGATGTCGAGCACGCGGTCGACGTCGCGGCGTTCAGCGGCTTCTTCCACCAGGGCCAGATCTGCATGAACGCGCGCAAGATACTCGTCGAGCAGCCGCTGCACGACGAGTTCGTCGAGCGCCTGGCGGCCAAGGTGAGCACGCTCAAATCCGGCGATCCGAGGACGCCGGGCGTGATTATCGGCCCGCTGATCAACGACCGGGCGAGGCAGGCGGTCGATGATCGGGTGCAGGACGCGATCGGACGCGGCGCCCGCCTGGTTACCGGCGGCACCTCAGAGGGCCGCGTCTACTCGCCGACCTTGCTCACCCATGTTCCCGCCGAGGCGCCGATCATGCGCGAGGAGACGTTCGGCCCGGTCGTCGTCGTCGAGGCGGTGAGCGACCCGGAGCAGGCGCTGGCCCGCGCGGTCGACACCCGCTACGGCTTGTGCGCCGGCATCATGACCGCCGACCAGGACCGCGGGCTTGAGCTCGCGGCGCGGATGAACTGCGGCATGATCCACATCAACGGCGCCACCATGGCGAGCGAGCCGTCGCTGCCGAATGGCGGCGTCAAGGATAGCGGCTGGGGCCGGTCGGGCCACTACGCCATCGAGGATTTCACCGAGATACGCCTCACCACGCTGACCCGCGGGCGCGGGCGTTACCCGGTTTAGGCGGGCCGATCTGGCGCCGGCCGATCTGGCGCCGGCCGGCGCTCAGCCCGCGGACAGGCCGAGCAGGCGGTCGGCGTTGCCGTGCGCGAGCTTCAGCCTGTCCGTCTCGGCGATCGGCAGCGTGCGCAGGAACTCGGTCGCCTTCGCGTTCGGGCTGAACGGGTAGTCGACCGAGAACAGCACCCGATCGGCGCCGAAGGTCATCAGCAACGCCGCGAGCGGCGGCAGGCTGAAGAAGCCGCTGGTGGTAACCCAGACCTGGTCGGTGATCGTGCGCGTGACGGTCCGGCTCAGCCGGTCCCGCGCTTCGTCGGCGAACACCTGGTCGCAGCGGGCGAACATCGCCGGCAGGCCCTCGCCCATGTGGCCGATGATCAGCTTCAGCCCTGGATGCCGGTCGAGCGCGCCGGACAGCACGAGGCGCAGGACGTGGATCGCGGTCTCCGAATGCCAGCCCCAGCCGGCGATCGACAGCAGCAGCGACGCGTGGCCAGGCAGTCGGTCGTAGTAGACCTCGCGCACCGCGGGCGGCGGCGGCGCCGGGTGGATGTAGAGCGGCACGCCGAGCCGTTCGAAGCGGGCCAGCAGCGGCTCGAACCTGGGGTCGTCGAGGAACAGCCCGCCGGTGGTGCCGTTGACCATGCCGCCGAGGAACTTGTGCCTTGTCACGCAGCGCTCGAGCTCGTCGGCGGCGCGCTCCGGCGTCGAGGTCGGCAGGTGGGTCAACGCCGCGTAGCGGTCGGGGTGCTCGCCGACCGTCGCCGCCAGCGCGTCGTTGATGTCGCGGGCGAGTACGGCGCCCTCCTCGCCCGGCACCAGGTCGGCCCCGGCTTGCGCGACCGAGAGCACCTGCAGGGTGATGCCGGCGGCGTCCATGTCGGCGAGCCGGCCGGCGCCGAGCTCCTGCAGTTGCTCGCGCCTGGCGACGACGGGCGGCGCGAGCCCGCCTGGGGTCAGCCCGCGGGCGCGTATGTGCTCGGCGCCGATGCGCGCCGTGAGGGCGGGGAAGGTGCAATGCTCCTCGAGCGCGACGATCCGCATGATGTCTCCCCCAGCCTGTGCATCAGCCTGTTGCGTGGTCCGAACGCTTCCCATGCTCGGCCGCCGATGTCCAACCCGGGCGATCGCTCGCGGGTGCCTCGCGAATGCCTGGCAGAGCGTCGTTGCTTAGTCAGGGTGGGTGACAGTATGTGTGCGGGACCATAGGCGTCGGCGGCGCGCCGGGACCCGAGGAAATCATCATGCAGGACACCTCCATCCTTGCCGATCTGGAGCGCAAGCTGCTGTGGCTGTCGACCTGGACGATCCACAACGCGAACCATTTGCGCGACAGCGATGACGGACTGAAGGTCGGCGGCCACCAGGCCTCCTCCGCCTCGATCGCGACGATCATGGCGGCGCTCTACTTCGCGGTGCTGCGGCCTGAGGATCGGGTCGCGGTCAAGCCGCATGCGAGCCCGGTGTTCCACGCCATACAGTACCTGCTCGGCAACCAGACGCTCGACAAGCTGCAGCGCTTCCGCGGCTTCGGCGGCGCGCAATCCTACCCGTCGCGCACCAAGGACAGCGACGACGTCGATTTCTCGACCGGCTCGGTCGGGCTCGGCGTCGCGCAGACGCTGTTCTCCTCGCTGGTGCAGGACTACCTGCGCGCCAGGGACTGGACCGGCGGCGGCCGACCGGAGGGCAAGATGGTGGCCCTGATCGGCGATGCCGAGATGGACGAGGGCAACATCTTCGAGGCGCTGCTGGAAGGCTGGAAGCACGGGCTGCGCAACACCTGGTGGGTGGTCGACTACAACCGCCAGAGCCTCGACGCCGTGGTGCGCGAGGGGCTGTGGGCCAAGTTCGAGTCGATGTTCCGCAACTTCGGCTGGGAGGTCGTGGTGCTGCGTCACGGCCGGCTGCAGCAGGCCGCGTTCGAGGAGCCGGGCGGCGCCCGGTTGCGCGACTGGATCGAGGCCTGCCCGAACCAGCTCTACTCGGCGCTCACCTTCAGCGGCGGCGCCGCTTGGCGCCGGCGCCTGATCGACGAGCTCGGCGACCAGGGCGACGTGTCCGCCCTGCTCGACCGACGCAGCGACGACGAGCTGGCGGCGCTGATGGGCAATCTCGGCGGCCACGACCTGCCGTCGCTGCTCGACGCCTTCGCCTCGGCGCG
Source organism: uncultured Acetobacteraceae bacterium (assembly GCA_964246775.1). GTDB lineage: Bacteria > Pseudomonadota > Alphaproteobacteria > Acetobacterales > Acetobacteraceae > CAXMMR01. The sequence continues at coordinate 3,456 of CAXTSD010000007.1, forward strand.
ACTGCATGATCGGCCGGTCTGCTTCATCTGCTACACGATCAAGGGCTTTGGTCTGCCGCTGGCCGGGCACAAGGACAACCACGCCGGCCTGATGAACGCGATGCAGGTGGAAACCTTGCGCACGGCGCTGCGCGTCCGCCAGGACCACGAGTGGGACCGCTTCGAGGGCCTCGACACGCCGCCGGAGCAGCTGGAGGCGTTCCTCGCCGCGGTGCCGTTCAACGCCCAGGGCCGACGCCGCACCGAGGCGCCGGTGATCGCGGTTCCGGACAGCCTGCCGGCGCCGCTCGGGGCGGAGCAATCGACCCAGCATGGCTTTGGCGTGCTGATGCACGATCTGGCGAAGGGCGAGACGGCGCTGTCGCGGCGCATCGTCACCACCTCGCCGGACGTGACGGTGTCGACCAATCTCGGCGCCTGGGTCAACCGGCGCGGCCTGTTCGCGCGCGAGGAGCTGGCCGACACCTTCCGCACCGAGCGCATACCGTCCACCTTCCATTGGCGCTTCGGGCCGCAGGGCCAGCACATGGAGCTCGGCATCGCCGAGATGAACCTGTTCATCATGCTCTCGGCGCTCGGCCTGTCGCATTCGATCAACGGCGAGCGGCTGCTGCCGATCGGCACGCTGTATGATCCGTTCATCGAGCGCGGCCTCGATGCGCTGAACTACGCCTGCTACCAGGATGCCCGCTTCATCCTGGTCGCGACCCCCTCCGGCATCAGCCTGGCAGGTGAGGGCGGCGCCCACCAGTCGATCGCGACGCCGCTGATCGGCATGGCCCAGGACGGGCTGGTGAGCTTCGAGCCGGCCTATGTCGACGAGCTTGCCGTCATACTGCGCTGGTCGCTCGAGCACATGCAGGCGCCGGCGCCTGAGGGTGGTGCGGTGTATCTGCGCCTGTCGACCAGGCAGATCGCGCAGCCGCAGCGCCAGTTGCGCGCCTCGGAGATCGAGGACATCACCGCCGGCGCCTATTGGGTGCGCCGCCCGGGCCCGAACGCCGAGGTGGTGATCGTCTATACCGGCACGCTGGCGCCCGAGGCGCTGGACGCGGTCGGCCTGATCGCCGAGGACCGGCGCGATGTCGGGCTGCTGGCGGTCACCTCCGCCGACCGGCTCTATCGCGACTGGACGGTGGCGGGCCGCGCCAGCCACATCTCGCGCCTGCTGGCCGGGCTCGGCCGCGAGTGCGGGCTGGTGAGCGTGCTCGACGGCCATCCGGCGACGCTCGGCTGGCTCGGCTCGGTGCACGGCCATCGCGCCCGCGCACTTGGGGTGACCCGGTTCGGGCAGACCGGCAGCATCGGCGAGCTGTATCGTAACGCCGGCATCGACGCGCAATCGATCGCGGCGGCGGCGGCGTCGGTCGCACCAGGGCGGCCGCGCGGGCTTGGGGGGGGGGGGGGCGGGCGGGCGGGGTGGGCGGGCCGGGGGGGGCTAAAAACGGCCCCATGCCAACGGTCATGCCTCGTGACCGTTGGCATGACACCGCCCGGAGGATTTACTCAGTTGGTTGCGGCATCAGGGCGAGCTTTCTCCTGTGCCACGCGATCAGGTCCATGATCTCGGACGAGAAGGCGTCGTAGGCCGGGATGCCGAGCGCCGCCAGACGGCGGCGCACCGACTGCATCAGCGACGGGCTGGCGCCGGTCTCGATGATCGAGCTGACGAAGCCGGCGAACTCCGGCGCGCCGGCGATTGCTGCGTCCGCGAGTTCCGGGTGCACGAAGCACAGGCCGTGGAAATGGTGGTTGACGTCGGGCACGTCGCCGAAGAGGTGCGTGCCGCAGTCGCGGCAGGCGTGGCGGCGGACGGCCTGCCTCGCATCGACGACGTCGAGCTTGTGCGTGTTGGCGGCGGGCTCGAGACCGTTGCTCGACACCACCGCCGTCTCGGCGAACAGCGCGCCTGGCGGCTTCCAGCATTGGCTGCAGCCGCAGAGGTGGTTGTGATAGAGAGGCTTGGTCAGCAGGATCTCGACCGGCGCGTCGGCACAGCGGCAGCGCAGGGTCGCGAGAGCGTCGAGCCTGCCGGGCGGGGACGGCGCGTCCACCGACGGATGCAGCGCGACCGGCGCGGCCGCCAAGCGCTCGGCGCGCGCCTTGAGCGCCTGGTTCATGCCGTTAAAGGCGGGCGGGCTGGTCGCCTCGATGCCGGCCCAGCGTCCGGCGATCGCCGGACCGTCGAAATCCTCAGAATGGGCGAACTCGGTCGCGCCATCTTCGGTGGGCGTGAGGGTGAAGTAGTGCTCGGCGCTGAAGCCCTGGTCGCCTGGCACCGAGGTGAGCCAGCGGAACTCGCGGGCGCCGACGATGGTGGTGACGGTCGGCTTGAGCGGCACGTTCGGCGCGCCCTGCTTCATCAGCGTGCCGCGCACGACGCTGCCGACGGTGGTCCGCCCGGACAGGTCGGGCGTCAGCGCGTTCCACTCAGGGTACAGCGCCAGGTCGTCCATGATCGACCAGACGGTCTGCGGGCTCGCCTCGATGCGGACTCGGGTCGCGATCGTTTTCATCAGCCTGCC
>CAXTSD010000007.1:6080-15712 GCA_964246775.1 uncultured Acetobacteraceae bacterium
ACCAGCTTCGGGCTGAGCGAGCGCGAGCAGCACGGCGTGATCTGCCGGTTGGCCGCCTTCTCCTCGTCGGTCTGGAACATGTCGCGGTGGTCTGGCGTGCCCTCGATCACGTCGACGAGGCAGGTGCCGCAGATGCCCTGCTCGCAGGATAGCGGGACGGCGATGCCCGCCTCGAGCATCGCCTGCGCGATGCTCTGGCCGGACGGCACGGCGAAAGTCTTGCCGCTGCGCCGCGCCTCCACCGTGAAGGCATCGCCCACGACGCTCACCTCGGCGGCGAAATACTCGCAGTGGATGTTGGCACCAGCCCAGCCTTGCGCCTGCGCGCCGGCAATGATCCAGTCCATGAAGCCCTTCGGCCCGCAGACATAGAGGTGCAGGCCAGGACCAGGCGCCGGCAGCCGCGCCGGATCGAAACGCTGCGCCGCCGGGCCGTCATCGTGGTGGATGTGCACCTGCCGGGCGAAGCTCGCTTTCGCGATGTCCTCCATGAACGCGGTGCGGCCGTGGCTGCGGGTGCAGTAGTGCAGCTCGAACGGTCGGCCGAGCGCGTGCAGTCGGTAGGCCATCGCCAGCATCGGCGTGACCCCGATGCCGCCGGCCAGCAGCACCGAGTGCGTCGCCGCCTCGACCAGCTTGAAGCTGTTGCGCGGCACCGAGATGCGCACTTGCCGGCCTTCGACCAGCTCGCGGTGCGCGGCCGCCGAGCCGCCGCGGCCGGCCGCGTCGAGCAGTATGCCGAGCCGGTAGCGGCCGGCCTCCGCCGGGTCGCCGCACAGCGAGTACTGCCGCACAACGTCGGTTCCGACATGCAGGTCGACATGCGACCCCGCCTCGAAGGAGGGCAGCAGGACGCCCTCGGGCGCCACCAGGTCGAGGGCGATGATGCCCTCCGCCTCGTCGCTGCGCCTTGCGATGCGGACCTCGATGAACTCGCCTGCGTCACTCACAACGATGGTTCCATTCCGATTGCGTCCTTACGCCCCATCTTGTCACGCAAAGCTGCTTGTCACGCAAAGCTGCGGCTGACGAACCAGAAGGTGCCGATCGCGACCAGGAACGCCGCGGCGACGTCGACGACGATCGGGCGGGGCAGGGTGAGGCGCAACCTGGACAGCGCGAAGACTACGGACGTGATCAGCAGGACGATGCAGAGCTGACCGATCTCGACGCCGACATTGAACCCGACCAGCAGCTCCGCCAGCCGGTTCGGCGGGATCGGTTGGGCGAGCAGGTCGGCGGCGAACCCGAAGCCGTGCACCAGGCCGAAGACCAGCGTCACCACCAGCCGGACGCGCCCGGCGTCGCGCAGGCTGCCGGCGAAGATCAGGTAGTTCGCCGCGAACACCGCCGCGCCGGCGAGCAGCACGGGCGGCAGCAGGCCGATGCCGCACAGCCTGAGCGCTGCCGCCGCCAGCAGGGCGCCGCCTGTCGCGAGCGCCACCAGCACCGGCCGGCGCGCCGCCACCGACACGTTCTCGACCGCGATCAGGATGATCGTCAGCGCGATCAGCGCGTCGATGAACTCGGCATGCGGGCGCAGCACGCCGGTGAAGGCGAGCGCCAGGGTGAGGCTGTGGCCCAAGGTGAAGCCGGTCACGACGAAGGTGAGGTCGCGCAGGCGGCGCGAGATCAGCACCATGCCGAGCAGGAAGCACTGGTGGTCGATGCCGGTGAAGATGTGCATGATGCCCATCTCCACGTAGGTCAGGAACCCGGCATTGCGCAGGCCTTCGCCGTTCTGACCGGCGACCGCGATGTCGGCGTCGCCGGCGGTCAGCACCTGTTCGGCGAAGTCGCCCTTCGAGGTCTGCACCTGGGCGAGGTTCACGTGGGTCGGCACGAGGTCGAAGAAAGCGGCCGAACGCAGCACCACGTCATTGGCCGAGGCGCAGTCGTAGAGGAACTCGAACCGGCGATAGCCGGCGGCGGCGGCCACCGCGTGCGGCGGCATGGTCAGCGGACAGCGCTTGCCGGCCGCGGTGACGCCCTCGCGCGGCGTCAGGTAGTCGAGCGCCTGCGCGTCGCTCGGCGGCTGGCCGTCCTTCGACAGGCGCGCGGCTTCCAGGTTCGAGATCGTGAACGTGAGGTGGACCGCGCCGCCATCGACGACCCAGGTCGAATGCGACTCGCTGCGGGTATGCGCGGCTGCGGGAGCGGCGAGCGCGAGTGCCAGCAGCAGGGCGGCGACGATGCGTCTCACCTCAGCTCCGGGGCGATCTTGATGTCGGCGCGCTGGCGCAGGAAGCGCTGGTTGCTGGTCTGCAGCCTGGCGACCTTGGCGGCGAGGAAGTCGCGCGCCACGCGGTCACGCGCGGTCTCGAACTGCGGCGGCAGCGGCGGCTGGTTGTGCTGCATGACCAGTATGTGCAGGCCGTCGGCGGCGCGGAGCGGCGCCGAGACCTCGCCGTCGCGCATGGCGCGCGCCGCGGCGAACAACGCCTCGCCGAGATGCAGCTTGGCGGCGAAGTAGAACTCCGCGCCGTCGCCGACGCGCCCGGAACCCTTGAGGTCGAGTGCTGCGGGCGAGGCATGGGCCCTGAGTGCGGCGACGATCGCGTCCGCCGCGACGGTGGTGACGTTGGCGGGGAGCAGGAAGTCCTGCACCGACATCTGGCCCTCGCCGGCGTAGCTCTCCTTGTGCGCGTCGAACCAGGCGGCGAGCTCGGCCTCGCTCGGGCGCGAGGTCATCGCGTCCTGCGCCACCGTCGCCTCGGCGCCGGTGACCAGGGCCTGACGCACGTCGGTGTCGTCGCTCGGCAGGCCGAGCTCGACGCCGCGCGGCACGTACAGCTCCTCGCGTATCATGTCGTCCAGCACCTTGCGCTTCTGCGCCGGGGTCGCCTTCGCGAGCGGAACGTCGTAGATCGCCCGCACCTGATCGACGAGGTCGGCCATCAGGATCGGCACGTTGTTGACCGTCGCGGCGTCCTCGGCCGGCACGACGAAGGTGCGCGTGCCCTGGGCGGTGAACAGCCCGAACCCGGCGATCCCGAGCCCGACCAGCGCGCCGATGCCGCAGAACAGCAGGGAGCGCCGAGGATCGGCCTGGTCGAGCCGCCAGAAATGCGGGCGCTTCCCAGGGAACTTGACGGCAAGCTCGACTGGGCGCTCGACAGGGAGCTTGACCTGCTTCATCGGGCGTCGGCCTGCCGGATCGGCTGCAGCTGCGGCTGCGGCTGCGGCTGCAGGGAGGCGACGTAGACCGCGACGTCGCGCAACTCGGCCGCGTTCAGCACGTGGCCGAAGGCGGGGCTCACGCCGGCGCGGCCGACCGACAGCGTGCGGTAGATGTCGTCGTGCGAGCCGTGGCCGTAGATCCAGGCGTGAGCGACCAGCGACGGCGCGCCGATCGCGGTATCGCCCTCGGCGTTGCGGCCATGGCAGTCGTAGCAACCGGCGCCGTTGCGAAACAGCACGCCGCCGGCCCTGGCTGCGTCCGCGTCCGCATTGGGGCCGGGGTTGCCGAGCGACAACACATACTGCGTGAGCTGCTCGATCTGGGTCGGGTTGAGCGACGGCAGCGGCTCGGTCGGGTAGGGATGCAGGCTGGCATAGGCGGGCATCGAGGCGAGATGCCAACCGCGCGGGTCGCCGGAGCGGATGCCGTGGCGGGCGATGAACTCGATCTCGGCGACGTGGCCCTCGCCGTACAGGTGCTGCCCGTTGGTGAGGTCGGGCACGCCGGCCGCGTCGCCCTTGCCGGCGGCGCCGTGGCAGCTCGCGCAATGGGCCTCGAACACGGTGTGGCCGCGCGCCAGCGCCAACTGCCGCAGCGCCGGTTGCGACAGTATCAGCTCGGGGTCGCCGCGCAGTATCTCGTTCTGGCGGCGCTGGTCGCGCAGCTTGACCGCCGACCAGCCGAGCAACGCGACGGCGAGCAGCGCGACCACGTATTTCCAGCGCCGGAGCGCCATACGCTTGGTTCCATGACGATTGGCGGATGCAGCGCGGAAACTGTCAGAGCGCCTGACCACTGTCAATAAATCGGCGGGCGCCCGAATGGCGGCCGGCCAGCCCGCCGGCGCGGCGAAACTAGTCAGCGGTCCTTACGGACACCCTTGATCTGGTCAAGCCGCGGCGGCTACTCTCGCCCCAAACGTGACCGGCCCCAAGTCTGTGATCGACATGAAGGCGGGACGCTCGGGAGGTTCGACGATGTGGATGCTCAATGCATGGCAGGTTGCGGCGTTCGCTGATGAGGTCGGCGAGGCGCTGCTGGCGCGCCGGCTGTGCGACCGCCCGGTCGTGTTCTATCGGCGCGCCGACGGCACGCCGGTCGGGCTTGACGACCGCTGTCCGCACCGCCTGCTGCCGCTGTCGGCCGGCAGCCGCATCGGCGACGACGTCCAGTGCGGCTATCACGGCATGCGCTTCGCGCCGAGCGGCGCCTGCACCCTGATCCCCGGGCAGGACCAGATACCGGCGGCGGCCAATGTGCGCAGCTATCCGCTGGTCGAGCGCTACAACCTGGTCTGGATCTGGCTCGGCGACGCCTCGCTCGCCGACCAGGCGCTGGTGCCGGATTGTCACTGGATGGACAGCCCCGGCTGGGTGCCGAGCGTCGGCTACCACCACATGAACGCGAATTACCGGCTGGTCACCGACAACCTGCTCGACCTGTCGCACGAGAGCTACATTCACGAGCATACGATCGGCAACGACAAGAGCGAAAGCATCGCGACCTATCCGGTGCGCACGACGCAGGAGGGCGCGCGTCTGGTGCGCGCGCACCGCGAGATGCCGTCGATCAGGCCGCCGCCGATGTTCCGCCCGATGGTCAACGACGCCGAGCGCATCGACCGCTGGCAATCCGCCGTCTACATGCCGCCCGGCGTGCACATGACCAATGTCGGCGTCTACCCGGTGAATACTCCGCGCGAGGATGCCGCAATGCAGCGGGTGCTGCATCTGCTGACGCCTGAGACCGCGACCAGCACGCACTATTTCTGGGCGCTGTGCCGCAATTTCCTGCGCGACCAGCCGGAGATGACGGAGCGTCTGCGCCAGGCCGTGATGCACACCTTCAACGAGGACAAGCAGGTGCTCGAACTGCAGCAGCGCTCGATCGACGAGAACCCCGGATTGCAGGTGCCCAACGTCGCGATCCGCGTCGACGCGGCACCAATGCAGGCCCGGCGCATGCTGGCCGGGTTCGTCGAGCGCGAGAAGGCGGACCCGCGCGCGGTGGCGCCGCCGGTGCCGCTCGCGACCGATGAGGCGATCCCGCTGCCGCAAGCCGCCGCCGCCTGAAGGCCCGCCTAAAGGCAACGACGATCGGCGGGCCGGCAATTGGCCCGATGCCAACCCGCGGGCCGGTGATCGGCCCGACGCCAACCCAGGAGGCGTGCCGCCATGTCAGGCCGAGTATCAGCGACGGTGCAAGCCTCGCGCGCCGTCGATGTCGGCCGTCTGCTGGACGAGGCGGGATGGTCGGGCTTCCAGAAGCGCGTGCTGGCGCTGGTGTCGATCGTCATCGTGCTGGACGGTCTCGACACCCAGACGCTGACGCTCGCCATCCCCTCGATCATCCGCGACTGGCACATCGGCCGCGGTCCCTTCGGGGTGGTGATCGCGCTCGGCTTCGTCGCCATGGCGATCGGGACCGGGCTCGGCGGCATGCTCGGCGACCGGCTCGGCCGGCGCGGCGCGCTGCTCGCCAGCACGATCATCTTCGGGCTCGGCACGCTCGCCGGTGCCGCGACGCACGACGTGTGGTGGCTCGGCGCGACCCGCATCTTCGCCAGCGTCGGGCTCGGCGCGGCGATGCCGAACGCGACGGCGATGGTCGCCGAATACACGCCGCTGCGTCGGCGCAGCCTCGGGCTCGGCATTGCGATGGGCAGCCAGCCGATCGGCACCTTCATCGGCGGCATGCTCGCCGCCTTCATCCTGCCGCACGGCTCGTGGCAGGCCTTGTTCATCGTCTGCGGCATCATCCCGCTGCTGGGCGGCGCGCTGTTGCTGGCGTTGCTGCCGGAGTCGATCCGCTTTCTGCTCAATCGGCGCGGCGCCGGCCCGCGCATCGCCGCGGTGCTCGCCAAGATGGGCCAGCTGGTGGCGGCCGACGCCACCTTCGCGGACAGCCGGGAGGACCAGCCGGAGCGCGCCTCGGTTGCCGAACTGTTCCGGCCGGCGCATCGGCGCGACACGCTGGTGCTTGCCGGCGCGCTGTTCCTGGTGATCTGCACCAACCTGTTCGTGCTGAGCTGGACGCCGTCGCTGCTGGCGACGCTCGGCTACCATGCCGGCATCACCAGCGCCGGCGTCGCGGCGGTCAGCCTTGGCGGGCTGGTCGGCGCGATCGGCGGCGGGCTGCTGTTCCAGCGGATCGGCTCGCGGCGGGCGCTGATGCTGATGACGGCGGGCGCGGCGGTGGTCGCGTTGGTGCTGCTGCTGACCCCGCTCGGGGGTGTTGCGTTGGCGGGGGGGCGGGGGGGGGGGGGGGTGGGGGCTGCGGCGCCCCCGGGGGGGGCGGGCGGGAATCGGCGCCGCCGGCCTGCTGGCGCTGCTGGCGGCGGCGGGGGTATTCATTCCGGGAACGCAGGTTCAGCTATTCTCGCTCGCCGGGCAGGCCTACCCGACGCGGGTGCGTGCGACCGGCGTCGGCTTCGTCGCCGCGATCGGGCGGATCGGCGCCGTGCTGAGCGGCCTGGCCGGGCCGCTGCTGGTTCCGACCGGCTCGTCGGGGTTCTACAGCGCGGTCGCTTGCGCGATGCTGGCGTGCGGGGTGCTATTGCTGTTCACCCGCACGGTCGTCCCGCCTTCGCCACGCTGACGTGTGGCGCGCTTTCGGCCGCTTGCGGTGGCGGGCGGCCTGGTTGCGGGGTTGTTCGCGAACCCCATCTTGCGATCACAACACCGGTGAAGCCGGGCATCTCGAGGGAGGTTTTCGATGGCGGCTTCGCTCCACCACTTCTGTGAATGGCTCGCGAGCACGCCGGCCAGCAGCACGATCCAGGACGTGAGCTGGATCATTCCTCTGACGCAGACTGTGCACATCGTCTGCATCGCTTTGCTGATCGGCTCGGCGGTGATGCTTGACCTGCGCCTGTTCGGCATCGCCGGTCGCGGCGACAGCATCGCCGGCACGGCGCGGCGACTGTTGCCTTGGATATGGGGGACGCTGCCGATCTTCCTGATCACCGGCATGATCCTCACCGTCGGCGAGCCCTCGCGCGAGCTGGAGAACCCGACCTTCGTGAAGAAGATGATCCTGCTCGCCTGCGCAATCGTCGTCACCGGCATCTTGCAGGCGACGTTGCGCCGCGACCCGGTATTTTGGGAAAAATCGCCGGCGCGGACGATCTCGGTCAAGTTTCTGGCGCTCGCCTCGCTCACCTTGTTCGTCGCCGTCGTCTTCGCCGGGCGGTTCATCGCCTACACGAACCATCCCTGACCAACTCGGTCCGCCGGAAAGTCCTGATGTCACTTCACACCCTGCTCGTCGCCTTGCAGAGTACGTCGTGGGCGACGGCGATCCGTGAAGACGACACGCTGTTCCCGGTGATCGAGTCGCTGCACGTGCTCGCCATCACCTTCGTGGTCGGCACCATCTCGATGGTCGATCTGCGCCTGCTTGGCGTGACCTCGCGGCAGCGCGCCGTCTCGCAACTGACCGCCGAGATACTGCCCTGGACGTGGGGGGCGTTCGTGGTGGCGGTGATTACCGGCAGCCTGATGTTCGCGTCGTCCGCCACCAAATACATCGCCAACCCGCCGTTCCAGATCAAGCTGGTGATGCTGCTGCTGGCCGGCGTGAACATGGCGGTGTTCCACCTGGTGACGCAGCGCAACATCGCGCATTGGGACGAACATCCGGTCACTCCGGTCGGGGCGAAGATCGCCGGCGGGCTGTCGCTGCTGTTCTGGCTCGGCGCGATCACCGCCGGGCGATGGATCGGCTTCGTCAATCCTGGCGCGTTCTGACGCGTGTTCCGGAGCGGTGTTCTCCGGGCGACACGGCTCAAGGAGACGGCTTGTCATGCGTCCTGACCAACTGCAAGTGTGCCTGATCGCGGGTGCGCTCGCGCTGGCGTCGCTCCCGGCCGGCGCGCAGTCCCAATTGCCGGCCGCAACCAAGGTCGATCCAGGCAGCGCCGCATCGGGCTTCGCGCCGACCGCCTATGCGGCATCGACGGCGGAGTTCGAGCGTGATGCCCGTGAGCTCGACGCCGCGCAGGTGCAATTGGCCGAGATCGCTCAGCGCAAGGGCTCGCCGCAGGTTCAGGCGTTCGCCAAGCAGGTCCGCATGGCGTTCACCGGCGGCCGTCCCAGCCTGAAGGGCATGAGCGACGACAAGGGTATTCCGGTGGTCGGCACGGCGAAGCTCGCGCGCGAACATCAGACACTTGTCACCCAGTTGCAGGCGAACGGCGCCGACGTCGACCGCTTGTTCGTCGACTACGAAGCGCTCGTCCTCAGAGCGGCCATCGGCGCGGCGCAGAGCTACGCCATCGGCGGTGTGGACGCGCGGCTGCGTCAGGCGGCGTCGGAAGCGGTGTCGGCCGAGCAGGACCGGCGCGGCCCGGCCCCGATGCTGCAGCAGCCCGGAGACCCGCCGCCGCCCGCCGCCGCAGGCGCGCGGTTCACTCTCTGACGGAGCCATTCATGATCTCGAGGCGTCTTGGTCGCAACGGACCTGAACTCGGAGCGCTCGGCCTCGGCTGCGGCGGCATGTCCCTGCAACGGCCTCGGGACGACGAGGAGAGCGTGGCGACGCTCGAGGCGGCGCTCGAAGCCGGGATCACGCTGCTCAACACGGCCGATTTCTACGGCACCGGCCACAACGAGCAGCTGGTATCACGCGCCATCAGGCAGCGCCGCGATCAGGCGTTTCTGAGCGTCAAGTTCGGCACGCTGTTCTCGCCGTCCAATGCCTTTCTGGGGCTCGACGGCCGGCCGAACTCGGTCAAGAGCTTCGCCGCCTACTCGCTGCAGCGGCTCGGCGTCGACGTGATCGACTTGTATCAGCCGAGCCGCGCCGATCCCGCGGTGCCTTACGAGGAGACGATCGGCGCCGTCAGCGATCTCATCAAGGAGGGCAAGGTGCGCTATCTCGGCGTCTCGGAAGTCGGGGCCGAGCTGTTGCGCCGTGCGCACGCCGTGCATCCGGTCACCGCGCTCGAGATCGAATACTCGCTGGCCTGCCGCTTCATCGAGCCGGAGATACTGCCGGCGGCGCGGGAGCTCGGCATCGGCATCGTTGCCTACCGCGTTCTTGCTGACGGGTTGCTGAGTGGTGCGGACATCAAGGAGCCGACGGCGGAGCGGGCGCGCCTGGCGCCACCGCGTATCCAGGGCGACAACCTGAAGCGCAACATGGCGACCGTCGCGGCGCTCCGGGAGATGGCCGTGGGCAAGGGCCACACGCCGGCGCAGCTCGCCGTGGCGTGGCTGCTGTCTCAAGGCGACGACATCGTGCCGCTGGTCGGCATGCGCCGGCGCTCGCGCCTGGCGGAAAATCTCGCGATACTCGATGTGAGGCTCAGCGCGCCCGAACTTGCCGCACTCGACCGGGCGTTCGCGCCAGGCGCGATCGTTGGCGAGCGGTATCCGACATTCGTGTTGAAATACGCCGCCAGTCGAGGCGGGGGGGGCCGCGCGCGGCGGCCCCCGGGGGGGGGGGGGGG
>CAXTSD010000007.1:15722-17785 GCA_964246775.1 uncultured Acetobacteraceae bacterium
GCTCGTCCCCTCACTTTTTATACCCCCCCCGCGCGCCGCGCCGGCCCCCCCGCCCGGAGCGGCACTCCGGGCGGCGGGATAGAGGGCGGTCTCCTCAGCTGGCGGGCCGCGACGGGCCGCGTCAGCTCAGAGGAAGATCACGGTGTTGAGCAGCACGTTGAGGGCGCTGCCGGTGCTGCCGTTGTAGGTGATCACGGTGGGGTGGTCGGTGAAGCCGACGCCGACGTTGATGTTGACTCCCGGCAGGACCCCCGCGCCGTATGACACCGTGACGGCGGTGACGCCGTCATGCGCGAGCAGCCTGTGGCTGCGCGCGAAATCGACCGCTTCGCCGCTGAAATCGCTGTGGTTGGTGACCAGGCTGACGAGATCGTTCGGCCGGCCAGGGATCAGGCCGAAGCCGTATAGCCGACCCTCGTAGTATGTCGTGAACGCGTTGAAATACGAAGGCGCGTGCTCGACGGAGAACCCGGCGTAGACGCCGCGACGCGCCGATCCAAATCCGGCACGTGGCGCCGTCTGCAAGATCTGCCGATCAGCCAGCAGGTAGAGGCCGAATTCACCCTGTTCGCGGTGCAGCGTGTTGGTGAGTTCGCGGTAGCGGCTCGTGGTGACGTTGGCGCCGCCACGGATCCAGGTCGACATCTGGCCCGGTAGCGCCCTGGTCTGATAACCGACCTCGTCCAGTATGAACAGCCCCGCATTGTTGACCTTGAGGTTGAGCGCGGTCGGGTTCTGCGTGCGCTCGACGACGGAGCCATCGGGGTCCAGCGCCCGTTGCACGGTGGCCTTGGTGTATAGGTGGTGCGCAAAGTTGACCTTGACGTTCACACCATAAGTTGGGAAAGCGCTCGAGTTGCTGCCGTTCTCGATCGGGATGCTGGCGTTCGGCCCGAACACGCCGTTCGCCAGGCTGCCGCCGATCTGCACGCCGAGGAACTCGAGCGTGTTGTTGAGCGCGCCGACCTTGATCTCGACCTTCTTGTTGAACAGCGTCTGGTAGTAGCTCGCCGCCGCCAGGAAGAAGCCGTCGGGCCCGCCCGGGGTCCAGTTAGTCGACAGGGTCTGGAAGCCGAGGGTGATCTGTCCATCGGGTATGCCGTAACGCCGCAAATCATAGTTGGCGTAGATCGTCGTCTGCGTCGTATAGGTGGGCAACTGGCCGCTGTAGAGCTGGTTCTCCCGGCCGTGCTTGCTGTAGTAATCGGCCGCTGGAAGTTGGTGGCGCAGCATGTTGTCCTGGAACGTGCTCGCCGAGATGCCGAGATAGCTGATGCCTTCCTCGGCCAGCGCGTTGCGCACGCCGAACAGTCCCAGGTCCGCCGTATCGGCCGCGCCCGGGAGCGGAATGGCCCACCCACGGATCTTGAGATCGTCGGCTAATGCGTAAGGGTTTTTGTTCGGCGGCAACGCCGGCGGCGGAATGACCGTGCTCGGCAACGCTAGCGGCGCGGCGGAGGCTTGCGCCAGCTGGAAGATGCCCTGATCGTTGACCTGCAGGTCGCCCGCCAAAGCGGGCCGGGCCACTGCGCCGCAGACGAGAAGGGAAGCGCCGACAAGGACGGCCGCCGGTCGCGCCGCGATGGTGATGGAGCAAGACGGCTCGACGCGCGTCGTTCTTTTCATTGTTTCCCCCGTGAAGACTTGATTTGAAAACTTGATTTGTTGGTGTTGCAGGCAGGCGATCAACCAAGCATGCGGCCCGGCATACGAATTGCGCATGCCGTTACGCCGCTGCGGCGATCGCAGGCGCGTGGCCCGTGCTTCACACGCGTTTGCTTGGCATCGTTCCCCCTCAGGCTTTTTGTAGCGATCGCCGCGGTTGCTCGATCATGGCAGCGGCGTCCTGGTCGTCCGGCTGGCATTTACTGCGTGCCGTCCGTCACACGCGCCACATAGTCAGGCTCCCTTACGTTAGCGCAACCTTTGTTCATCGAACTGTCAGCGTCAAGCGAAATGTCTCGCTTCTCCGTGATTGCCGCTCCGGTGCGGTTTTCCTCGCACAGGTGCGGCGCGCCGGCGCCAGGTCCGAGTGTACAGGTCAGGGCCTCGGGCGACCCATG
>CAXTSD010000007.1:17795-22163 GCA_964246775.1 uncultured Acetobacteraceae bacterium
ATTGCCCCGCTCGCCGGTGTGGCCCGCCCGGGGGGGTTTTCCCCCCCATCGCCGCGCCGCGCCGGCGCGCCATCCGATTGACCTGGTCAGGCCATCTGACTACCCTTGCGTAAAACCTGGGGGCACGCGCTGCCCGGCGACGAAAATCATGGGAGGCTCACGCGTGTCGCATCGGCTGCCGTCAGGTCTTTATCCGTGCGTCGTCGCCTGCCTCGCAGTCGTCCTGCCGGGATACGCCTCGCAGGCTGCGGCTCAGCCGGTGTCACCCGCGCCGCCTGAGCACCTCAGCTGGTATGGCGACCGTAGCGCGCCCGACATCAGCGGCGTGTGGAAGCTCGCCGAGCCAGGCAACGCCGGCGACCCGGCCGGCAGCAAGGAGGGCTGGCGTCCGTGGCCGCCGCCGTTGAAGTCTCCGTTCGACGCCGCGTGGGCAAAGCGCGTCGCCGCCGCCGCCGCCGGCACCCGCGTCGATGATCCGGTCCGCGGCTGCCTGCCGCCCGGCATGCCTCGTTTCATCACCGGCGCGACGGGCGCCTTGCTGATCATCCAGACGCCCGGGCGGGTCACGCTCTATCGCGACGGCGATCCGGTCCGCCGGGTATGGCTGGACGGGCGCAGCCAGCCGAAACCCGCCTCGCTGGAGAGCTTCTCGAACGGCAACGCCGTCGGCCGGTATGACGGGTCGGACCTGGTGACCGACGTCATCGGCATCAAGGACGAGCCGATCGACGCCACGGGCGTCCCGCACAGCGATGATCTGCGCATAACCGAGCGCTATCACCGGGTCGACCAGAAGACGTTGCGGGTTGAGCTCACGCTCACCGACCCGACGGCGTATCGCGAGCCGATGCGCGCCACCGTCACCTACGCTGCGGTGGATGACCCGTTATGGGAACCGCATGAATTCATCTGCACGCCGAAGACGAATTATCACCCGGACGCCTATATCCGCTGACCGCCGGACCATCCACGCTTGGAGAGAGTTGCATGAAGAGGCGATACGTCGTCGCGATGATGCTGGGTCTGGCTGGGGCGGTGCCGCCGCCGGCGCTGGCGCATCACTCGTTTGCCTTGTTCGACTCGGGCAAGGAGATCGAGCTGAAGGACGCGACGGTGGTGGAGTGGCAGTGGACCAGTCCGCATACCTGGCTGTTTGTCCTGGTTCCGAACGGCACCAGCGAACCTGAGAAATACAGCATCGAAGGCGCCAACCCCGGCTCGCTGCGTCGCCAGGGTTTCGACAAGGGTTCGATGTCGCCCGGCGACAAGATAACGATCTACATGGCGCCGCTGAAGAGCGGCGAGAAAGGCGGGGCGATGAACGCGGTTGTGCTGCCGGACGGCAAGATGCTCGGCACGCGCCTGGCGCAGAAGCAGTGATGGGCCGGCAGACGCGCCGCCCGGCGGGGAAACGGCGGGGCGGCGGGCTCGCCCTGCGGGCCTGCCTTGGTCTGGCCGCCGGCGCCATGCTGTTCGGCGTCTGCGGCGCGTATGCCGCCGACAGCGCCGGCGCTGCCGGTGCCGCGCGCGCGTCCGACCTGTCGCCCGGCGTGTCGCTCTATGGCGACCCCGGATCGCCGGACGTGTCGGGGCTGTTCCTCGGCACCGCGATGGGCGCGCCCGGGGAGAAGTTCCAGCCCGGGCGTGGCCCGGCGGATGATCGTGGCCCGACCTTCTGGGCGCCTTGGCCGCTGCCGTATACGCCGGCGTATCAGAAGATCTACGACGCCCGCATCGCCGCGGCGAAAGCCGGGCGGCAGCTCGGCGACATCAGCGCGAAATGCCTGCCTTTCGGCATGCCACGCGGGTTCGTTACCAAATACTATCAGGACGAGATCGTGCAGACCCCAGGCGAGGTCACGATACTTGTCTACAACACGTTTCCGCTCGTCATCTGGACCGACGGCCGTGGCCATCCAAAGGATCTGGTGCCGAGCTATAACGGCCACTCGATCGGCTACTGGGCGGGCAACACGCTGTTCGTCGACACCGTCGGTATCAGGGGCGACACCCCGATCGACACGGCGCGGGATCCGCACAGCCCGGCCTTGCACATGAAGACGACGATCGAGCGCGTGGCGACGGACACGCTGCATTTCCACGTGACGCTGTATGACGACGATGCGTTCACCGTGCCGGTCACGACCACGAACATCTGGCAGCGCAAGAGCGGTCCTCGCTGGCAGGTGCTCGACGACGCATCGTGTTTCGAGAATAACGCGCCTGGCGAGGCCAACGTGCCCGGGTTTCGGACTTATTGATCCAGTTTGCGTCGGGAGAGCGTAGGTGAAACTAGTCAAAGTCGAACGCGAGGGTGCGACCGCCGAGGGCATCGTGGTTGGCGACGACGTCCATATCATCGGTGGCTGGCGTTCGGGTCCCGCCGACAAGGCGGCGTTCACGCTGAGCTACAAGGGTGAGCCGGAGTTGCGGTCGTTGCTCGGCGCGGCGACGGAGACGGTGCCGTTGTCGAGCGTGTCCCTGGCGGTGCCGATCGACCCGTCGGCTCAGATCTTCTGCGCCGGCTTCAACTATCGGGCGCACGTGGCCGAGATACGCACAGACGAGCCGAAGGACCCGGTGATCTTCAAGCGCACCCTCGACACACTCGTCGCGCACGATCAGCCGATCACGCGACCCAAGGTGTCGGAAACGCTCGACTACGAGGGCGAGATCGCGGTGGTGATCGGGCGTGCGGGCCGGCACGTCGCGGTCGAGGACGCGATGTCGTATGTCAGCGGCTATAGCTGCTTCATGGACGGCAGCGTTCGCGAGTATCAGAAGCACAGCGTCACCTCCGGCAAGAATTTCTGGCGGACTGGTGCGATGGGTCCGTGGATCGTCACCGCCGACGAGGTCGGTTCGGTGGACCTTCCGCTCGCGACGTTCGTCAATGGCGAGGAGCGTCAGTCAGCCACCGCCAGCCGGATGATCTTCAGCATTGCGCAGTTGATATCGTATTGCTCGATCCTGACCTGGCTGCGCCCAGGCGACTTGATCGCGACCGGCACGCCTGGCGGGGTCGGGTCACGGATGACGCCGCCGCGCTGGCTCAAGGCGGGGGAGACGGTCGAGATCGTCGTCGACGGCGTCGGCCGCCTGCGCAACGTGGTCGAGGATGAGACGCCGGGCTCGGGCCGGTAAGGGAGACCGCGATGGCCGAGATCGTCCTCTACATGTTTCCCGGCGCCTGCTCGCGCGTCACGATGACGGCGCTCGAGGAAGTTGGCGTGACTTACGAGGACCGCACAGTCAATCTGCGCGCCGACGTCCAGCACAGCCCGGCTTATCTTGCGGTCAATCGCAAAGGCAAGGTGCCGATGCTGAGCCTCGACGGCGAGACGCTGACCGAGAACGCCGCCATTCTCGCCTTCCTGCACGGCAGGCATCCTGATGCCGCGCTGCTGCCGCGCGGCGATGGCCCGCTCGCGGGCGCGACGGCGCTCAGCGACCTGATCTGGTGTTCGAGCACGCTGCACCCCGAGGTCCGCCAGATACGCGCGCCGCACAAGCTGACCACCGGTGATCCGGCAAGCGTGCAGGCTGACGGCATGCAGAAGTTCGCCAAGGAATGCGGCTACATCTCGAAGCGGGTATCGAGCGAGGGATGGTGGTACGGCGCCGACTGGTCGATCGTCGATACGTATCTGTACTGGGCGTACAGCACCGCGGCCAAGGGCGGGTTTCCGACCAGCGACTATCCAGACCTCGTCGCCCATGCTGAGCGCGTCCGTGCGCGACCCAGCTTCCAGCGTGCGCTGGCGCGCGAGGTTGCGGCGGTGCGGCGGGAGCAGCTACCCATAGACGCCGAAAGTCTGTGATCTGCGATCCGACCAAACGACCTGACGGAGAAAGCCCATGAGTTACGCTGTCAATACCACCACCACGTCACGTGGTGACGCGCTCGCGGCGGAATGGGCGCCGCGCCTGCTCAGCGTGTTACGCATCGTCGCCGCCTTGCTGTTCCTGGAGCACGGGACGCAGAAGCTGCTGGGCTTTCCGCCGCCCACCGCCGCCATGGGCGGCATGCCGGCGACGTTCACGCTGATCTGGTTCGCTGGCGTGCTGGAGCTTGTCGGCTCCTTGCTGCTGATCGTCGGCGTGTTCACCCGGCCGGTGGCGTTCCTGCTGTCTGGCGAGATGGCGATCGCGTATTGGAAAGTGCACGCGCCGCACAGCCCGTTTCCCAACCTGAACGGTGGCGACGCGGCGATACTGTACTGCTTCGTGTTCCTCTACATCGCGGCGGCAGGGGCCGGCGCCTGGAGCGTCGATCGCGCCCGGTCGCGTAGCGCCGGGCTCGCCTGAACGCTGGCCGAGACGCCCCGCGCGCGTGGTGTGGCGCGGGACGGGCGCCAATGAAGGGCC
>CAXTSD010000008.1:0-10341 GCA_964246775.1 uncultured Acetobacteraceae bacterium
ACGCTCGACGGCGCGCACCTCGTGGCGCACCCGCGCTGCCGCGGCAGCCTCGGCGGCGTCGGCCAGCAGCCGCCGCTCCGCCCAATCCAGCACCGCCTGCTCCGGCGAGCGCAGCTCGACGAACAGCACCGCCTCGCCGGGCACCACGTTCGGCGAATTCGGCCGCAGCTCGAGCCTGCCGACGGAACTGTGCAGTGTGCCGCGCGCGGCGTCCGGCAACGCGGCAAGCGCGGTGATCAGCCGTGCGGCGCCGAGCAGCGCGTCGCGGCGCTCGGCCATCGGCGTCGGGCCGGTATGCGCCTGCTCGCCGATAAAGGCGAGGCGGATCTTGATCGCGCCCCAGTGCCGGGTGACGACGCCGAACCGTTCGCCCGCCTGTTCGAGCGCGCCGCCGCATTCGACGTGCAGCTCGACATAGGCGTCCGGACGGGCAAAGGCGCCGTCGCCGGCATAGCCCGCGGCGGCCAGAGCGTCGGCGACGCTCACGCCGTCGCCGGCGCGCCGGCCGAGCGCCGTCTGCGGCGCCAGCAGCCCGGCATAGACGGCGCTGCCCAGCAGGCTCGGCTGGAAGCGGGCGCCCTCCTCGCTGGTCCAGTTGACGAGTGCGAGGTTGCAGCGCGGCGTCACCGCCTCGGCCGCCGCCCGGCGCCGCACGGCGAGCAGCGCCTCGCAGCCGGCGAGCACGCCATAGGCGCCGTCGAAGCGGCCGCCCTGCGGCTGGCTGTCGAGATGCGAACCGGTCAGCACCACCGGCGCGTCCGGCCCGGCCCAGTCGAGCAGGCCGAACATGTTGCCTAGGGCGTCGATGGTGAGGCGCAGGCCCTGCTCGCGCAGCCAGCCGGCGAGGTGGTCGCGCGCCGCCTTGTCCTCGGCCGACAGCGCCAGCCGGTGCATGCCGCCCTCAGGCGTGCCGCCATGGGCGATGAAGCTCGCCATCAGCGCGTGCAGCCGGGCGGCGTCGATCAGCGGTGCTGGCGCCAGTCTTCGCAGAGGTCTTTGCATCGGTGTCTGAATCGGCATTTGCATCGGCATTTGCATCGGACGGGGGTGGATGCTCCAACAGGCCGCGCGTTGCAACGCCATTACGGAGTCGGCCATCCAGGTGTCCACGCCGAGCAAATCCGCGATCAGGATAAAGGGCCGCTCCTTCGTCGCCCTGGTGCTGACGCCCGAGCCGCCGGTCGAGGGCTGGCTCGACGCGCTGGCGGCGCAAATGGCGCGCGCCCCGGCGTTCTTCGACGGCCGCCCGGTGATCGTCGACCTGTCGGCGCTGGCCGGGCAGGAGGCGACGTTCGCCGCCCTGATCGAGACGCTGGAGCGGCGCGACATACGCATCATCGGGGTCGAGGGCGCGGCCGCCGGCTGGACCGAGGGCGAAACCTGGGGCCGGCCGCCGCTCGCCACCGCCGGCCGCGCCGACCGCTTCGTCGAGGTGGCGGACGAGGCGCCGGACGAGCCGCCGGCGCCACCCGAGCCGACCGCGCTCATCCTGGCCGGGCCGATACGCTCCGGGCAGACAGTGCTGTTCGAGCGTGGCGACGTGACGATCACGGGCTCGGTCGGCTCCGGTGCGGAGATCATCGCCGGCGGCTCCATCCACGTCTACGGCACGCTGCGCGGCCGGGCGATCGCCGGTTTTTCCGGGCAGGCCGGGGCGCGGGTGTTCTGCCGGCGCATGGAGGCCGAGCTGATCGCGATCGACGGCGTCTACAAGGTGGCCGACGACATGGACGCGGCGCTGTGGGGCAAGCCGGTCGAGGCGCGGCTCGACGGCGACGTGGTGCAGATGCTCGGCATGGCGTGACGGGGGAGGATAGGAGAACAGGCATGGCGAAGGTTGTTGTCGTGACGTCCGGCAAGGGAGGCGTGGGCAAGACGACGTCGACGGCGTCGCTAGGCGTCGCCCTGGCGCAGTCGGGCAAGAAGGTCGTCATCGTCGATTTCGACGTCGGCCTGCGCAATCTCGACCTCATCATGGGGGCCGAGCGACGCGTCGTGTTCGACCTGATCAACGTCGTGCAGGGCGACGCCAAGCTGGCGCAGGCGCTGATACGCGACAAGCGGGTCGAGACGCTGTCGCTGCTCGCCGCCTCGCAGACCCGCGACAAGGACGCGCTCTCGGTCGAGGGGGTCGAGCGGGTGATCGGCGAGTTGCGGGAGAAGTTCGACTGGGTGGTCTGCGACAGCCCGGCCGGTATCGAGAAAGGGGCGGCGCTGGCGATGCGCTTCGCCGACCTCGCGGTGGTGGTGACCAACCCCGAAGTGTCCTCGGTGCGCGATTCCGACCGCATCATCGGCCTGCTCGACAGCAAGACCGCCAAGGCCGAAGCCGGCGAGCGGATGGACAAGCACCTGCTGCTGACCCGCTATGACCCGGCGCGGGCGGAGCGCGGCGACATGCTGAAGACCGAGGACGTGCTGGAGATACTGTCGATCCCGCTGCTCGGCATCATCCCGGACAGCGAGGAGGTGCTGCGGGCGTCCAACGTCGGCTCGCCGGTGACGCTGAGCAATCCGGCCTCGGCGCCGGCGCGCGCCTATTTCGACGCGGCGCGGCGGCTGTCCGGCGAGGTGCTGCCGATGACGGTGCATGCCGATCGCGCGAGCGGCCTGCTCGGGCGGCTGTTCGGGCGGAGGGTGGCATGAGCCTGTTCGGGTTCCTCAATCGGCGCAGCACCGCGCCGGTGGCGAAAGACCGGCTGCAGATACTGCTCGCCCACGAGCGCACGTTCGCCGGCGGCGACGACCTCGCCGCGACGCTGCAGGAGGAGATACTGCAGGTGATCGCGAAGCACATCGCGATCGACCGCGACAAGGTGAAGGTGAGCCTTGATCGCGGCAAGGCGATGTCGACGCTCGAGATCGACATCGAGATGCCGGGCGAGGCGGAGCGCCGCCGTGCGGTCTGACCGGGAGGCGGCCCGAGCCGATCCGGCGATACTGCGGCAATGATCCAGCAGACCCGCCTCAAGACCCTGCGTGAGGCGCCGGAGAACCCGGCGGCCGCCTACGTCCTCTATTGGCTGGGGCTGTCGCAGCGCGCGGCGTGCAACCCGGCGCTCGAGTTCGCCGTCGACGAGGCGAACGCCCGCGAGCTGCCGGTGCTGGTCTGCTACGGCATCGCCGAGGAGTTTCCCGAGGTCAACGCGCGGCACTGGTCGTTTCTGCTGGAGGGTCTGGCCGAGCTCAGGCCGGCGCTCGAGCGGCGCGGCATCGGCTTCGTCACCCGGCGCGCCGATCCGGTGGAGACGGCGCTGCTCTATGCCAAGGACGCGGCGCTCACGGTGTGCGACCGCACCTACATCAAACCGGCCGAGCGGTTCTACGCCGATTTCGCCGCCCGCGCGCCGTGCCGCGTCGTGCAGGTCGAGGGCGACGTCGTGGTGCCGGTCGAGACCGCCTCGCCCAAGCACGAGATCGCGGCGCGCACGCTGCGGCCGCGCATCAACCGGCTGCTCGCCGAGTATCTGGTGCCGCTCGAGGAGCGCAAGCTCCGCCGCCGGGCGAGCGGCCTCAAACTCGAAAACACGCTCGATCTCGCCGACGTGCCAAAGCTCGTCGCCAGCCTCAAGGCGGATCAAAGCGTGCGGCCGGTGCGGCGCTTCCGTGGCGGCACGGCGCAGGCCTCGGCGCGTCTGGCGCATTATCTCGACGCGTCGTTCTCCCAGTATGCGACGGCGCGCGGCAAGCCGGAGGCCGGCGCCGCCTCGCACATGAGCCCCTATCTGCATTTCGGCCAGATCTCGCCGGTGGCGCTCGCTTTGGCCGTGCGGGACGCCAAGACCGGCGATGCCGAGGACAAGGCGGCCTATATCGAGGAGCTGGTGGTCAGGCGCGAGCTGGCGATCAACCACGTGCACTACACAAAAAACTATGACCAGTACGAAGCGATGCCGGACTGGGCGCGCAAGACGCTCGACGCCCATCGCGGCGACAAGCGCCCGTTCCTCTACACGAAGGAACAGTTCGAGCAGGGCCTGACGCATGACCGCTACTGGAACGCGGCGATGCTGGAGATGCGCGAGACCGGCTACATGCACAACCACATGCGCATGTACTGGGGAAAGAAGATCATCGAGTGGTCGGCCTCGCCGGAAGCCGCCTGGGACATCGCACTCGGTCTCAACAACCGCTACTTCATCGACGGCCGGGACGCCAACTCGTTCACCAATGTGGGCTGGCTGTTCGGGCTGCACGACCGGCCCTGGGGTCCGCGGCCGGTGCTCGGCAACGTGCGCACGATGGGCGCGCCTAGCCTCAAGAAGTTCGACGCTGATGGCTATGTGCGCGAGGTCGAGCGGTTGGTGGCGGCGGAGCGCGATTAAGTAAGGAAGCGGTTCTTTTTCGAGAAAAAGAACCAAAAAGCTTTTATTATGAAAGCCATGCCCGCCATTGCCGAGCGCCAAGTAAACAAAAGTTTTTTGCTACTTTTTTTCAAAAAAGTAGCGCTTCCTTACCCCGCCACCGCGCCGCCGGATGCGCCTCCGGCAGCCGCGCGCCCCGGCCGAACAGTTTCTGGCGCAGCGTGCCTGCGGCGTAGTCGCGCTTGAACCGGCCGCGCCGTTGCAGCTCCGGCACCAGCAGCCCGGCGACCTGCGCAAACGTCTCGTGCGCGACGACGTAGCAGAGATTGAAGCCGTCGAGGCACGCCGCGTCGGCCCAGCGTTCCAGCGCGTCGGCGACGGTCGCCGGATCGCCGACGAACACCGGCCCGATGCCGCCGATCGCCACGTGCTCGGCGACGTCGCGCACCGTCCAGACGCGGTCCGGGTCGGCGCGGGTGATGTTGTCCATCGCCGAGCGTCCGGCATCGTTCTCGATGTGGCGTATCGGCTCGTCAAGCCGGTAGGTCGACAGATCGAGTCCGGTCCAGCCCGACATTAACGCGAGCGCGCCTTCGTGGCTGACATGGGCGCGGTAGTCGTCGCGCAGCGCCTCGGCGGCGGCCGTGGTCTCGGCGACGATGACCGTCGCCATTGCGAACACCGCCACGTCGTCGCCGTCGCGCCCCGCCTGCGCAATCTCGCGCCTGAGTGCCGCGACGCGCGGCGCCAGCACCGCGAGCGACGGGCCGGAGACGAACACGCACTCCGCGTGGCGCGCCGCGAATGCCCGGCCGCGCGGCGAGCTGCCGGCCTGATAGAGCACCGGGGTGCGCTGCGCCGAGGGTTCGGCGAGGTGGATGGCGTCGAGCTGGAAGTGTGGACCGTCGTGGTGCAGGCGGTGCACGCGCGACGGATCGGCGAAGCGACGCCGCGCCCGGTCGCGCAGCACCGCGCCATCCTCCCAGCTGCCCTCCCACAGCTTGTAGACCAGCGTCATATAATCTTCGGCGACGTCGTAGCGGGCGTCGTGCGCGGTCTGCCGCTCTCGCCCGGCGGCGCGCGCGGCGCTGTCGAGATAGCCGGTGACGACGTTCCAGCCGATCCGCCCCTCGGTCAGGTGGTCGAGCGTGCTCATCCTGCGGGCGAACGGGAACGGCGGCTCGTAGGACAGCGTGGCGGTGACGCCGAAGCCGAGATGCTGCGTCACCGCCGCCATCGCCGGCACCAGCAGCAGCGGGTCGCCGACCGGCACCTGCACCGCATTGGCGATCGCGGCGTCGGCGTTGCCGGCATAGACGTCGTAGACGCCGAGCACGTCGGCGAGGAAGATGCCGTCGAAGCGGCCGGCCTCCAGTATGCGGGCAAGCTCGGTCCAGTAGCCGAGCGTGTTGTAGTCGAGCGAACGGTCGCGCCGGTGCGTCCACAGCCCGGGCGACTGGTGGCCGACCGTGTTCATCGAAAACGCGTTGAGGCGCAACTCGCGCCGTGGTCGCCCGCTCATCGTCGGCCGGATGCCGTGGGCCGCGCCGCCGCCAGCGCGTTCTTCGCCGCCTCGGCAAGCGTCGGATGGATGTGCACGGCGTCGAGCATCGTCTGCGCGGTGGCGCCGGCGTTCATCAGCTCGACGAATAGCTGCACCACCTCGGCACCCTCGGCGCACAGCGCCGCCGCGCCGACGATCTCGTCGGTCGCGGCGTCGACGAGGACCTTGATGAAGCCGGCGGTCTTGCCGATCTCGCGCGCCTTGCCGCTCTCGGTCATCTCGCGCCGGCCGACCAGGACGTGGCGTCTCGCGTCCCGTGCCTCGCGCTCGCTCAGCCCGACGCGGCCGAGCTCGGGATCGGTGAAGATGGCGTACGGCACGACCGGGTTGCGCCGCCGGCTGCCGTCGCCGAGGAAGCGTGAGTGCAGCACGGTGAAATCGTCATAGGCGGTGTGGGTGAACGCCGGGCCGCCGCGTATGTCGCCGGCCGCCCAGATCCCCGGCACGCTGGTGTTCAGGCGGTCATCCACCTCCACGGTGCCGTGCCGGCCAAGCGACATGCCGACGCTCGCCAGCCCGAGCGCGTCGGTGTTGGGCGTGCGCCCGGTGGCGAGAAACAGGTGCGTGCCCTCGATCACGCCGTCGGCGAGATGCAGGCGCACGCCAGGGCCCGCCGCCTCGACGCGCCGGGCCGTAACGCCGAGCCGGATCGTCACGCCATCCGCCCGCAGAGCCGCGTGCAGCGCCTCGGCGACGTCGTGATCCTCGCGCTCGGCGAGCTGGCCGCCCTCGGCGAGCACGACGACCTCGGCGCCGAGGCGGGCATAGGACTGCGCCATCTCGATCGCGATCGGGCCGCCGCCGAGCAGCAGCAGCCGCCGCGGCAGCGCGTCGAGCTCGACCCAGTTCTCCGCCGTGACGACGGCGACCTGGTCGAGCCCGTCGATCGGCGGGCGGGTGGTGCGGGTGCCGGTGTCGAGCACGACGCGCTCGGCCAGCACCAGCCTGTCACCCGCCTCGATCCTGAAGCGGGCGCCGTCCCGTCCGGCGAGCCTCGCGGCCGCCCGGATCAGCGCCGGGTTGTCGGTGCGGGCGAACCCGTCATCGAGCGAACGCTTCGCCTCGGCCACGATGCCGCGCGCCCGCGCCATGACGGCGCGAAAATCGACGCTGACCTCTGCGATGCGCAGCCCGTATTCGGCGGCCCGCCTGGCATCCGCGGCGAGGCGGGCCGAGGCGATCATCGCCTTGGACGGGGTGCAGCCGAAATTGACGCACGAGCCGCCAAGATGCTCGCGCTCGATCAGCGCGACGCTGCGCCCCGCCTCGGCCAGGCTGCGCGCCAGCGGCATGCCGGCCTGGCCACCACCGATTACGGCTGTCTCGACGACGATCTCGTGCATTTACAAACCTTGTCGTGGCGCCGGGTTGCGGTCGCGCGCCACCTGTCCGGGCTTAGCGTCAGCCCGGCAGCGGCTTTTCCTGCTGCATCGCTTCCGCCGCTGGCATGCTCAGCTTCAGCTTGCCGGCCTCGATGCCGGCCACGGCGTCGAGCGAGAGGATGTGGTGCTCGCCCCCGGCCGCCGGGTCCTTCTTGGTCAGCTTCAAGCACAGCTTGTCCACTGTCCCGACATGCTGGCCGTCCGAACCGACGACTTCCATATGCTCGGTGATCTGGGTGGGATCGATCATTCTGCTGCTCCTCTGATGGTCACGCAACGCGCGCCCGGCGGCTCAAGGTCCGGCGCGGCCAGGGGTTGCCGATAGTCGTCGACGCGCCGAACTCAAAACCGTGAGGTCCTGCAGGACCTCGACGTCAGCCACAGCCGTCACCAGATCGTGTGACGCCAGAGCCGGGTCAGCCCTTGCCGCACATACTCTCCGTCCAGGTCGGCCGCGTCGCGCCGCTCGGTCCCGACAAGGTGCCGAGCGGCTTCGTCAAATCCCCGCTCGGCGGGCAAGGCGAAATCACCCTCGCCGGCCTCGCCGGAGACGAACAGGCCGATCTGACCGTGCATGGCGACGCCGCCAAGGCGGTCTACGCGTATGCCGAGGCGAGCTACGCCATCTGGCGTGAAAGTCACCCCAGGCACGCCGCACTCTGGCAGGCCCCCGGCGCGCTCGCCGAGAACCTCACCGTGACCGGGCTCGTCGAGGAGGACGTGTGCATCGGCGACGTCGTGCGGGTCGGCACCGCCATGCTGCAAGTCACTCAGCCGCGCGAGCCGTGCTTCAAGTTCGCCCTCAGGTTCCAGGACCCGACGCTGCCCAGGGCGATGATACGCAACGGCCGGTCCGGCTGGTATTACCGGGTGCTGGAGGCGGGCCGGGTCGCGGCCGGCAGCCCGGTGACGCTCGAGCGCCGATTAAATCCGGACTGGACCATCCCGCGCATGAACGCCTTCATTCACGCCAAGCACCGTTCGCCCGAGCAGGCCCGTGAGCTCGCCAGCGTCAGCGGACTCGCCGAGACCTGGATCCCGCGGCTGGCGAAGCTGGCGGCGTAGCGGCAAGGCCGGTCGCCCCGCCGCTCAACCCGGCGCCGGCTCGCGCGCCTCGACCGGCAACCCGGCGCCGGTCCAGCCGGCGTCGCCCCCGGGATACCAGCCGACCGCCGCGTAGCCGAGCGCCAGCGCCCGCCTGGCGGCGTTCCACGACATCCAGCACGACGGCTTGCAATAGAACACCAGCCGGCGTCGTCGGTCGCCTCCGGTCGCCGCCTGCAGCCCGCGCTCGAGATACGCCTCCGTTGCCGGCGCGAGCGCGCCGTAGCCGGTGTTCGGCAGCCAGACGCTGCCGGGAATGTCGGCGCGCGGCTTGTCGCGCCAGATCGTGCCGGCTGGCAGCCCGGCCGGACGCGGCGGGCGCGGCAGCACGTCGATGAACACCGCGTCGCCGGCGCGCCAGAGCGCCTCGGCCTGCCGCGTGGTCAGCACATCGGCGCCGCGCAGCGTCGCCGGCACCGGCGCCTCGTAATGCTCCATGCGGTAGCCTGGCGGCTCCGGCGCCGCCGCCAGCAGGCAGACAAGCAGCAACGGGGCGCCGCGCACGCCGGCCGCTACGGCGACAACGCATGGCCCTGCTCATCGACCAGCGGCACGCCGTAGTCGCGCAGTATGCCATCGATCGCGTCCTGGTTTTCGGCGATCAGCTTGTTGAGCGTGCGCTTCCAGTCCTGATCGCTGTGCCGCACCCCCATCGCAATGCGGAAATCCATGCCGCGCCCGCGTTCGCCGACCAGCGGCACCAGCGTCATCGGCACGCTCGCGTGCTTTGCGTCGTAGCCGGCGATCGGCCCCCAGAG
The DNA here is from genome assembly GCA_964246775.1 of uncultured Acetobacteraceae bacterium. Lineage (GTDB taxonomy): Bacteria > Pseudomonadota > Alphaproteobacteria > Acetobacterales > Acetobacteraceae > CAXMMR01. Next base: position 9,113 of record CAXTSD010000008.1, read on the forward strand.
CACGGCGGCGTCGATGCGGCCGGCGGCGAGGTCGTCGATCATCATCTTGGTCGGCGCGTCAAACCGCGTGTCGACGGTGAGCGGATAGGGTTTCGCCAACGCCATCAGGCCGTTGTCGACGAGTATGTCGGAAGGCGGCGTGCCGGCGACGATGCCGATGCGCTTGCCGCGCAGTCGCTGGTCCTCGAGCGTCGCGATGCCGTCGAGGCCGTGATGCGGCAGGTAAACCAGCGCGTAGGTGGCGTGATAGTAAGGGTTCGTCGTCTGCACCACGTCGTCGCCGACAGCGTCGCCCATCACCACGTCGCATCGATAAGCGTTGAGCGTGTTGCGCACGAAGCCGGTGACCTGCGGATAGAAGGTGTAGGTCACCGGACGCTGCAGCTTGGCGGCGAACAGCTGCGCCAGCTTGTTCTCGAAGCCTTCGCCGGACGCGTTCGAGAACGGCAGGTTGCGCGGATCGGCGCAGACGCGGAACGCGTGCGGATCAACCAGCTCGACCGACGCGCCGAGCCCTGGCGCCTGCGCCCGCGCCTGCGTCCCCGCGAATGCGGCGAGTGCGGCGGCGAACACAGCGAGGCGGCGTGTCGTCGGCATGATCGGGTCAGCCCATGCAAGCATCTTCGTTCTTGCTGAACGATGCGGGTTTTGGCGCGTGCTCCTCCGGGCGGCCGCGCTCGACGGCGCCGTCGGAGCGGGCGCGCAGATAGACGTAGATCGCATCCAGGTAGCACATCACGTTCTTGTTCTCGCCAAGCGCCGGCATCACCAGCTGCTGCGACGCGCTCACGTTCTTCTTGCCGCCGGCGACGATGCCCATGAAGTCGCCGTAGCTCACCGTGTGCAGCGCGTTGACCAGCGACGGCGCGTAGGTCGAGCCGAGCCCTTCCGGCCCGTGGCACTGCATGCAATTGGCGGTGTAGCGGACATAGCCGGCAAAGGTGTAGTAATCCACCTGCTTGCCGTCGATCCTGAAGGTCGGGTTGCCGTCCTTGTCGACGAACTTGCCGTCATCCGAGCTGACCGCCTTCGGGTCTCCCGATCCGTCCTGGTCCGCCGCCCGGGCGGTCCCGAGCAGCGACAGGACAGCAAAGCCGATGCCGACAACGCGCGAGATGCGTGACACGTCAATCGTCTCCGATCAGGCATGAACAGTCCGGGGGGGGGGGGGGGGGGGGGGGCCGGGCGGGGGGGGGGGGGGGGGGGGGGAGGGGGGCGGGGGGGGGGGG
>CAXTSD010000008.1:10351-20711 GCA_964246775.1 uncultured Acetobacteraceae bacterium
CGCCCCCCGGCCCCCGCCCCCCCCGGGCGGCGCGCCGCCGCGCCGCCCCCCGGATCTTGACTGCTCTGGCTGATACCAGGGCTCGCTGATGGCGACCCCTGGTATCAGAGTCTTGGTTTCGCGCGCCGCCGCCCGCCAACCCGGCGCGCATACCAACGCTTGCTGACTGCAAGGGTCGCGGTCAGCAAGCATAGGTATTAGCTCTGCGGCAGCTGGAAGACAGTCAACTGGCCGCCGAGATTGGTGTAGTTGCTCAACGCCGCGTAGCCGCCGACGGCGCCGAGCCCGGCATTCGGATCGGTCAAGCCAGCAGCGAGGCCGATGCCGGCCCAGCCGCCGACGCCCGACATCACGGCGACGTATTGCTTGCCGTCATGCTCGTAGGCCATCACGTTGCCGATGATGCCGGACGGGGTCTTGAAGCGGTAGAGCTCCTTGCCGGTCTTGGCGTCCACCGCCTTCAGATAGCCTTCGAGGGTGCCGTAGAACACCACGTCGCCGGCGGTCGCCAGCGCCCCGGACCACACCGAGAACTGCTCCCTGTCGCTCCAGGCGATCTTGCCGGTACGCGCGTCATAGGCGATGAAGTTGCCCATGTTGGTCTCGCCCTTCGGCGGGAACATCGACAGCGTGGCGCCGACGTAAGGCTGGCCCGCGGTGTAGGACACGCGGAACGGCTCGTAATCCATGCAGACGTGGTTGGTCGGCACGTAGAACAGACCGGTCTGCGCCGAGAACGCCGCCGGCTGCTCGTCCTTGCTGCCCAATGCTGCCGGACAGACGTTCTTGCTGTCGTTGTCCTCGCCGTTATGCTCGGTCGAGTATTGCGCGACGACGAGTGGGCGCGCGTAGGTCGGGCTGTTCTTGTCGAGGTCGACCTTGGTCGCCCAGTTCACCGCCGGATCGTATTTCTGCGCGTTGATCAGCTCGCCGGTGTTGCGGTCGAGCGTGTAGGCGAAGCCGTTGCGGTCGAAGTGCTGCAGGATGTGGCGTTCCTGGCCGTCGATCGTCTGATCGGCGAGGATCATCTCGTTGACGCCGTCGTAATCCCACTCGTCATGCGGCGTCATCTGGTAGAGCCACTTGGCCTGCCCGGTATCGGCGTCGCGCGCGAACACCGTCATCGAATACTTGTTGTCGCCAGGCCGCTGTTTCGGGTTCCAGGTTGACGGATTGCCGGTGCCGTAGAAGATCAGGTTGGTCGTCGGATCATACGACTTCCAGCCCCAGGTGCTGCCGCCGCCGATCTTCCACTGGTCGCCCTGCCAGGTCTTGAGGCTCGAATTTGCGCCGATCGGCTTGCCGAGGCTCATCGTCTTCTGCGGATCGACCAGCATCTCGTTGTCCGGGCCGGTCGAATAGGCGCGCCAGACCAGCTTGCCGTCGGCGAGGTTGTAGGCGGACATCCAGCCGCGCACGCCGAATTCGCCGCCAGAGATGCCGACATAGACCTTGTCGCGAACCACCATCGGCGCGTCGGTGCCGGTCTCGCCCTTGGTCGGGTCGCCGGTCTTGACCGACCAGGCGACCTTGCCGGTTTTCGCGTCGAGCGCGACCAAGGTGGTGTCGGCCTGGTGCAGGATGACCTTGCCGCCACCATAGGCGACGCCGCGGTTCACCGTGTCGCAGCACATCACCGGAATGACGTTCGGATCCTGGGTCGGCTCGTATTTCCAGGCGATGCGGCCGTCCTTGTTCAGATCGAGCGCGTAGACGGTGTTGGGGAACGGCGCGTTCAGATACATCATGTCGCCGACCACCAGCGGCGCGCCCTCATGCCCGCGCAGCACCCCGGTCGAGAAGCTCCACGCCACCTGCATCTTGCCGACGTTCTGCGGCGTGATCTGCTTGAGCGCCGAGAAGCGCTGGTTGTTGTAGCTGCCCGTGGGCATCACCCAGTCGCCGGCGTTCGCCTGCATCTGCACCAGGTCCTCCGCCTGCGCGAACCCCGCCTGCGCAAACGACGTGCCAAGCGCCGTGCCGAGCAACAGCCCGGCCGCCAAACCCACTCTGGTCATACGTCTCGACATGCTCCTGCCCCTTTTTATCTGATTGGGATCGTCCGACGAGCCGAGGGCCCTGCGAGAGATCCGTGCGAACTGCTTGGGAACGCTGATCGGAAGGCTTGGTCTGGCGCGTGGTACGCATGCCGGTCGGCGGCACGCCGTCGGCTCAGCTCATCCGCGACGCCAGGTCCACTCCTAGACCTCGGATCGCCGTATGGCTGGACGACCTGAACAGTAAGCCCGACGCGCGATCGCTAGCAATAGACCTCTACTGCTGAACCGCCCGGTGTATTGGCGCTCCGCACTGATCCTCGGTCCGGCTGACCGACGCGACGCGTAAATCGGTGCTGACTTCTACTGCAGTGCAGCATGAAGGTGGCGCTGGACTGACCAAATAGTGCCGCCGCCAGCCAGCCCGCGTCGTCAGCCGGCATCGCTCGCCAGCGCGCCGAGCGCCTCCGGCCCGGCGAGCTCCTGCCTGATCGGGCTCTCACCGCTCTCGCTCTCGCGGCCGGCCGCCACATCCGGCAACCCCATCGCGCGCACCACCAGCGGCTCGATCCCCGTCCGCTCGGCGCCAATCCGTGCCGACAACGCGGCGCGCATCCCCGGCGTCCAGAACGAGCGGATGTGGTCGCGAATGCCGCGCGCCGCGTCGTCATCGGGATAGGCGCGGAAGAACGTCGCCATCTGGTTCGCCATGCGGACCAGCTTGTCGTCGTCCACCGCTTCTACTCGGCCGCCGTTGCGGCGGCGATGCGGGTGAGGCTGACCTCCTCCTCGGCGAACCGCTCCTGCCACTGCGACGGGCGGTTGGTCCGCCGCACCTGCACCGCCGTCACCTTGTATTCCGGGCAGTTGGTCGCCCAGTCCGAGTGCTCGGTGGTCACCACGTTGGCGCCGGTCGCGGCGTGGTGGAACGTCGTGTAGACGACGCCTGGCTGCATGCGCTCGCTGATCCGCGCCGGCAGCGAGATGTCGCCCGAGCGGCTTTCGAGCGCCACCATCTCGCCGTCCAGTATGCCGCGGGTCTCGGCGTCGAACGGGTGGATTTCGAGCACGTCCTGCTCATGCCAGCGGCTGTTCTCGGTGCGTCGGGTCTGCGCGCCGACATTGTATTGCGACAGGATGCGGCCGGTGGTCAGTATCAGCGGAAACAGCGCGCCGGTGCGCTCCTCGGTCGGCACGAACTCGGTGATCATGAAGCGGCCGCGGCCGCGCACGAAACGGTCGACATGCATCATCGGCGTGCCGCCGGGCGCCGCCTCATTGCAAGGCCATTGCAGGGAGCCGAGCTCGTCGAGCTTGCGGTACGAAACCCCGGAAAAGCTCGGCGTGAGGCGGGCGATCTCGTCCATGATCTCGCCTGGATGCGCATAGTGCATCGGAAAGCCGAGCGCGTTCGACAACGCCGCCGTCGCCTGCCAGTCGGCGAGGCCGCCCATCGGCGACATCACCCGGCGCACCCGGTTGATGCGCCGCTCGGCATTGGTGAAGGTGCCGTCCTTTTCGAGAAACGACGAACCGGGCAGGAACACGTGGGCGTATTTCGCCGTCTCGTTGAGGAACAGGTCCTGCACGACGACGCACTCCATGCCGCGCAGCCCGGCGGTCACGTGGTGGGTGTCGGGGTCGGACTGCGCGATGTCCTCGCCTTGGATGTAGAGCGCCTTGAAGCTGCCGCCGACGGCCTCGTCCAGCATGTTGGGAATGCGCAGGCCAGGCTCGCCGGAGAGCAACACGCCCCAGCTCGCCTCGAACATCTCGCGCGTCGCGTCGTCGGCGACGTGGCGGTAGCCGCTGAACTCGTGCGGGAAGCTGCCCATGTCGCAGGCGCCCTGGACGTTGTTCTGGCCGCGCAACGGATTGATGCCGGCGCCGAGCTTGCCGATGTTGCCGGTCGCCATGGCGAGGTTCGCCATCGCCATCACCGTGGTGCTGCCCTGGCTGTGCTCGGTCACCCCGAGGCCGTAATAGATCGCCGCCGCGCCGCCGGTGGCAAACAGCCGCGCCGCCGCGCGCACCTCGGTTGCCGGCACGCCGGTCAGCGCCGCGGTCGCCTCCGGCGCATTGCGCTCCTGCGCGATGAACCGCGCCCAGGCCTCGAACTCGGCAAGGTCGCAGCGCTCGCGCACATACCCCTCGTCGACCAGGCCTTCGGTCACGACGACGTGCGACATCGCGTTCAGCAACGCGACGTTGGTGCCCGGCATCAGTTGCAGGTGATGCTCGGCCTCGATGTGCGGCGAGCGCACCAGGTCGATGCGGCGCGGGTCGGCGACGATCAGCCGCGCGCCGGCGCGCAGGCGCTTCTTCATCCGCGAGGCGAACACCGGGTGGCCGTCCGTCGGGTTGGCGCCGATCACCAGGATCACGTCGGAATAGGCGACGGAGGCGAAATCCTGGGTGCCGGCGGAGGTGCCGAGCGTCGCCATCAGCCCGTAGCCGGTCGGCGAGTGGCAGACGCGGGCGCAGGTGTCGACGTTGTTGTTGCCAAAGGCGCCGCGCACCAGCTTCTGCACGAGGTAGGTCTCCTCGTTGGTGCAACGCGACGAGGTGATGCCGCCGACCGAGTTCCGGCCATAGCGCGCCTGGATGCGCCTGAACTCTGAGGCGGCGTGGCTGATCGCCTCGTCCCAGCTCACCTCGCGCCAGGGATCGGTGATCGCGGCGCGCAGCATCGGCCGGGTCTTGCGGTCACGGTGCGTCGCGTAGCCGAAGGCGAAGCGGCCCTTGACGCAGGAATGCCCCGCATTCGCATGGCCGTTCTTGTAAGGCACCATGCGGACAACCGTTTCGCCCTTCATCTCCGCCCTGAACGAGCAGCCGACGCCGCAATAGGCGCAGGTGGTCAGCACCGAATGCTCCGGCGTGCCAAGCGCGATCACCGACTTCTCGTTCAGCGTCGCCGTCGGGCAGGCCTGCACGCAGGCGCCGCAGGAGACGCATTCGGAACCCATGAAGTCGCCACCGCCGGCCGAGATCTTCGAGTCGAAACCGCGGCCCTCCATGGTGAGGGCGAAGGTGCCCTGGGTCTCCTCACAGGCGCGTATGCAGCGCGAGCAGGCGATGCACTTGCTGGCCTCGAAGCTGAAATACGGGTTGCTGTCGTCGGTCGGCGCGTCGAGATGGTTCTCGCCGGCATAGCCGTAGCGCACGTCGCGCAAACCGACCGCGCCCGCCATGTCCTGCAGCTCGCAATCGCCGTTCGCCGAACAGGTCAGGCAAGTCAGCGGATGGTCGGAGATGTAGAGCTCCATCACGCCGCGCCGCCGCTTGGCGATCGCCTCGCTCTGGGTGTGCACCACCATCGCCTCCTCGGCGGGGGTGGTGCACGAGGCGGGATAGCCGCGCCTGCCTTCGATCTGCACCAGGCACAGCCGGCAGGAGCCGAACGGCTCGAGGCTATCGGTGGCGCAGAGTTTTGGCACCTGCGTGCCGAGCAGGCTCGCCGCCGCCATCACCGAGGTGCCTTTCGGCACGGTCACGGTCTGGCCGTCGATTGTCAGAGTGATCGCGACGTCGGAGACGCGTATCGGCGTGCCGGTGTCGAGTTCGCGTATCAGGGTCATCGGGCGCGGTCCTATTCGGCGGCCGCGGGCAACGCGGCGGCGCCGAAATCCTGGCGGAAATGGGTGAGCGCGCTGACCACCGGAACCGGCGTCAGCCCGCCCATCGCGCACAGCGAAGCGTCGGTCATCAGCTCGCACAAATCGTCGAGCAGCGAAAAATTCTTCGACGGCTCGACGCCGGCGGCGATGCGGTCGAGAACCTCCATGCCGCGCACCGCGCCAATGCGGCACGGCGTGCACTTGCCGCAGCTTTCGCTGGCGCAGAACTCGAAGGCGAAGCGCGCCTGCTTCGCCAGATCGACCGTGTCGTCGAACACCACGACGCCGCCATGGCCGAGCAGCCCGCCCGCCTTGCCGAACGCCTCGTAGTCCATCGGCGTGTCGAGCAGCGCCTCTGGGAAATAGGCGCCGAGCGGGCCGCCGACCTGCACCGCGCGGAACCGCCGGCCGCTCGCCGTGCCGCCGCCCCACTCCTCGATCAGCTGGCGCAGCGTGGCCCCGAACGGCAGCTCGACCAGCCCGCCGCGCCGGACGTTGCCGGCCAGCTGCACCGGCAGGGTGCCGAGCGAGCGGGCACCGCCGAACGCGGCGTAGGCCGGCCCGCCATGCGCCAGTATCCACGGCACCGAGGCGAGCGACAGCACGTTGTTGACCACAGTCGGCCGGCCGAACAAGCCGTGCAGCGCCGGCAGCGGCGGCTTCGCCCGCACGGTGCCGCGCCGGCCCTCCAGGCTCTCCAGCAACGAGGTCTCCTCGCCACAGATATAGGCCCCGGCGCCGACCCGCACCTCGATGTCGAAGGCGTGGCCGGAGCCCATCACGTCCGGCCCGAGCAGCCCCGCCTCGCGCGCCGCCGTGATCGCCGCGCGCATGGCGCGTATCGCGTGCGGATATTCGGAGCGCGTATAGACGTAGCCCTGCGTCGCGCCGACCGCGACGGCGGCGATCGTCATGCCCTCGACCAGGCAGAGCGGGTCGCCCTCCATCAGCATCCGGTCGGCAAACGTGCCGCTATCGCCCTCGTCGGCGTTGCAGACGATGTATTTTTGGCCCGCCTCGGCCAGCCGCACGGTGTTCCACTTGATCCCCGTCGGGAAGCCGGCGCCGCCGCGGCCGCGCAGCCCGGAGAGCTTGACCTCGTCGGTCACCGCGACGCCGCCCAGCTCGAGCGCGCGGGCGAGCCCGGCATAGCCGCCATGGGCGCGGTAGTCGGCGACCGACATCGGGTCGATGATGCCGCAACGGGCGAACGTCAGCCGGGTCTGGCCGGCAAACCACCAGTGCTCCTCCAGGCGGCCAAGCCGCAGCGCATGCGCGCCGCCCTCGAGCAGCCCGGCATCCAGCAGGCCGGGGATGTCGGACGCCGCGACCGGGCCGTAGCCGATGCGGCCGTCCGACGTCTCGACCTCGAGCAGCGGCTCGAGCCAGACCGCGCCGCGGGTGCCGGTGCGCACCACCTCGAGCGCAAGTCCGCGGCGGTCAGCCTCGGCCCGCAACGCCTGCAGGACGCGCTCGGCGCCGAGCGCGAGCGCCGCCGCGTCCTTGGGCAGATAGAGCCGCGTCACCGCCGCCCCGCTTGCGGCACGGCCTGATGCAGGCGGTCGGCGAGGGTCGCATCGTCAAATCGGGCGAGCGGCTCGCCGTCCAGCAGCGCCGCCGGGCCACAGGCGCACAAGCCAAGGCAGTAGGCGGGCTCGACCGTCAGCCCGCCATCGCTCGTCGTGCCGCCCCAGTGAAGGCCAAGCCGCCCGAGCAGACGCTCGGCGATCGCGACGCCGCCGGTCGCCTGACAGGCCTCGGCGCGGCAGATCTTGAGCACCTGGCGGCCGACCGGCGCGCGCCGGAAGTCGTGGTAGAACGAGATGACGCCGTGCACCTCGGCGCGCGACAGGTTAAGCGCCTCGGCGATCATCGCCTCGCTCTGCTTCGGCACGTAGCCGAACGCCTCCTGCAAGTCATGCAGAATCGGCAGGGTGGCACCCGCCTCGCCGGCGTGGCTCGCAATGATCGCCGCCGCCCGCTCCTCGCTCCACGTTTCCAACATTGCAACTAGAAGGCGCGCCCGAGGCGCGGAGATCAAGCACCCAGTCGAGTGCCGCGATAGCGAAGTCCTATCGGGATGGCATCAGCTCCAGCAACCGCGCCTCGGCCAGCAAGGCCGCCGAGAGCAGCGGCATCGGCTCGCGCGCCGGCAGCACCAGCCCGATCTCGTAGCCGGCGTCCGGCTCGCTGGTGACCGGAATGCAGCGCAACCGGTTCGACAGAGCGAGCGTCCGCGCGATTGGCTCGGGCAGCACGGTCGCCCACGGCCCGCCCAGCACGTGGGCGAGCAGGGTGATCTGCGAGTTCGACTGCACCTGCGGCGCCGGCTCGACGCCCGCTTGCCGCATCAGGCGATCCATGATCCGGCGGTTCTGCATGTCCGGCGTCAGCAGGCAGAGCGGCACGCTGCCGATTTCGGCCCAGGTGACGGCGTCGCGGTCGGCCAACGGCGCGCCCTGCCGCGTGATGAAGCGGTAGCGCTCGGTGTAGAACGGCACGCTGCGCACCCGCCCGAGCGCCTCGTTGTTCAGGTAGGTGATCCCGGCATCGACCTCGAGGTTCTCGATCATCTCGAGTATCTGTACCGAGGCGCAGGAGATGATGCTGAAGCGCAAGGCCGGATGCCGCGCGACGCAGCGCGCGGTCAGCGCCGGCACCATGGCGAGCGCGGTCGGGATCACGGCGAGCCGCACATGCCCGGACAGCCCCTCGCGCATGCCCTGCAACGCCTGGCGCATCGCCCGCGCGTCGCCGACCATCCGCCGCGCCCAGTCGAGCACCGTCTCGCCTTCCGGGGTCAGCCCGAGGAAGCGCGAGCTGCGGCGCACCAGCATCACGCCGAGTTCGTCCTCGAGCTGCTTGATGCCGGCCGAAAGCGTCGGCTGCGCGACGCCGCAGGTCTCAGCGGCCCGGCGAAAGCTCTGCTCGCGGGCCAGCGCCACCAGGTAGGTGAGCTTGTCGATCAACGGCGGTCAGCACTCAAGGCCGGCAAGCTCCGCCTCCTGACAGCGCCGGGGCCGACGCAGCAGCCCCGGGAGACCGCATCTTCACGCGCACGTGATCGCTGTCAACGCCCCGCCAGGCGCCGCCGCCGTCCCCCGCCGCGTTGATCCGTCATCGCGGCGCCGCGCCGCGCAACAGGAGGTCTGGACCATGGTCGAGAAGTCGCTCAAGGACGCGTTTCACGAAACGCTCAAGGACATCTATTTCGCCGAGAAGCAATCCGTCAAAGCGCTGAAGAAGTCGGCGAAGCTCGCGAAGTCGCCGGAGCTGAAGGCGGCGTTCACCAAGCACGGCGAGGAGAGCGCGACGCAGGTCGAGCGGCTCGCGCAGGTGTTCGAGATCATCGGCAAGCCGGCGCGCGCCAAGACCTGCGAGGCGATGTCCGGCCTCACCGCCGAGATGGAGGAGGATCTGGAGGATTTCGGCAGCACCGACGCCGCCGACGACGTGCTGATCGGCTGCGCGCAGGCGATGGAGCACTACGAGATCGCCCGCTACGGCCTGCTCAAGACCTGGGCGCGCAAGCTCGGCCACGGCGACGCCGAAGCCTTGCTGAACGAGACGCTGGAGGAGGAGAAGCGCACCGACCTCCTGCTCACGCAGATCGCCGAGGCCGGTCAGCCCACGGCGAAAGCCGCCTGACGTCGATCACGGCGGCCGGCGGGTGGCATGCCGCCCGTCAGCCGCCGTTCTTCGGCGCCAGCGCCGCCGTCGCCGCCGTGTCGCCGCCGAGCCAGTCCGGATTATGCGCCGTGCCGTCGAAATGGTCGGTGGTCTTGAACAGCTCGTAGCGTCCGGCGGCGGCGGCCGGAGCGGTGGCATCAAGGATCCGCGCCTCCTGCGCTTCGCTCAGCGGCCGGAAGCTCGTCGCGGCGGCAAACGCCTGATCGAGCGCGCGCTCGTTGTCGATCCCGGTGATGACGAGCGAGGTCGGGCGGTTGAGGGCGTAGTGCAGGCAATCGATCGGCTCGATCGCGGCGCCGCTCTTGAGGATCACGCCATCGGCGCCGCCGAACGGCTTCATCGTGATGACGCCGATGTGCTCGCTGAGTGCCGCCGGCATGGCGAGCCGGCCGAACGAGCGGAAATGCGCGTCCATCACGTTGGACGGCATCAACACCACGTCGAACTGCACGCCGTGCGCGCGGGCGACCTGCATCATGTAGAGGTGGATGCGGGGGTCCTTGTGACCGGTGAAGCCGAGATAGCGTATCTTGCCCGCCTGCTTGGCCGCCGCCGCCGCCTCCATCGCGCCGCCAGGCGCGAAGATGCGGTCGGGGTCGTCAAAGCGCAGCACCTCGTGGAACATCCACAGATCGATGCGGTCGGTCTTGAGGCGCGACAGCGACTGCGCGAGCTGCTGCTCGGCGACCGCCCTGGTGCGGCCATCGACCTTGGTCATCAGGAACACCTTGTCGCGGTAGCCGCCCTGCGACAGCGCCGTCCCCATACGCTCCTCGCTGGCGCCCTTGTTGTAGTCCCAGGAGTTGTCCATGAAGGTGATGCCGCGGTCGATCGCGGCGTGGCACAGCCTGAGCGAGGTCGCCTCGTCGATGCCCGGCTTGCAGAAGTGCGAGCCGCCGAAGCCGATCGCCGACACCATCTCGCCGATCCAGCCGAGCTTGCGGTACAGCATCTCGCCACGCCGCACCCCGGCCTCGTGCACACGCGGCAGCGGCGGCAACGGCCCCGCCGTCGCGCCGACCTGCGTCGCCGCCGTGCCGGTCGAGGCGGCGA
>CAXTSD010000009.1:0-20662 GCA_964246775.1 uncultured Acetobacteraceae bacterium
GCCTGATCCGCCGCCCAGGCGGGCTCGCCCTCGGCGTCGCCCAACGTCCCGCTCATCGCGTCACCTCGGCGCCACTCTGCAGCGAAGGCGCCGCCGCCGCCTCGGTCTCGGCCGCGCGCGCGCCGCCCTCGGCACGCTCGAGCACCTTCCTGATCTGCGCAACCAGGGCGGACGCATCCTGGCCGGCGGCCGCCTGGCCAAGCGCCTGGTCCATGAAAATCTGCCACGAGCGCTCGCCGGTGCCGCTCTTGAAGGCGCCGACGGCCTTGTCCTCCGGTCGGGCGAGGCGGACCATCTCGGTCATGAACATGGCGCCGAACTGCCGCGCCGAAGCGGCGAGCCGGCCGCCTCCCGGCGAGGTTTTCCCGGCCGCGGCGCCGCCAAGCGTGGCGGTCGTGGCGGTCGTGGCGGGCAGACCGGCCCCGATCGAGGCGACTGGCGGTGCGAAACTCATGCTGCGGCTCCGTTCCGGGCTTTCGGGTAGGCTGTCGCTCAGCCAGGCGCGCCGACGCTGTAGACCTGCGACAGACGGGTCTTCAGCTCGTCGAGCCCGATCACCGCCCCGGCGGCACTGGCGATGCTCGGGACCACCTGCGGCGGCGCGGCCGGACCCTGGGCCGGCTTCGGCTCGGCTGGCTGCGCGGCCGGCGCCGCAACCCGGCGGACGAAATTGCCGCTCACCCTGGCGCCGCGCGCAACCGCGATCTCCAGGTAGCTGAGTTCGGCTTCGAGCTCGGCCGACGGCGCAACCTCGATCACCTCGGCCTCGATCCGCCCGCGCATCAGGCCCAGAACAGTGACGCTCGTCGCGGCGACCGTCCCGGTCACCCGCGCACCCGCCTCGATGCAGAGCGTTTCGCAGCGAATTTCGCCGGTGACGCTGCCGCCCACCTGAACCAGGCCAGCCGAACGGATCGTCCCCTCGATCGAGGCGCCGGCCGGGATCAGCGCCGCCTCGGGCCGGGCTTCCGGCAGCAACGCCGGCTCGCCCCAGCTCGGGGCGAGTCGCAGCGGCGGCGCTGCCGCGGGCCGCACCTCGTCCTGCGTGGCGGCTCCCTGCTGTCGCGTGAACATGGTGTCCGGTTCTCCCTGCACGCGCAGCTGCGTGCACCAACCTTGGTCAGTGTAGAGATTTCGCATCAATCTTCAAGAAATTTCGCAAATAATCGGGATCAAGCTTTGCCGGTCGCCTCACGTCAGGCATCCTGGTTTCGCAAATTGACCTGGAAGGTCGGAGCGGGTGCAAATGCAGCAGGCGGTGCCGATGCTCGCAGCATGCGTGCCGCCAACCATCATCGGCGTCGCCGCCCTTGCCGAGGCGGTGCAGGCAGGCCGCGCCTGGCGGCTGCGCGACGACCTGGAGCGGCGATCACCAGCGACGGCCGGGGAGCAGGCGGCGCGGCTGCTCGATCTCGCGTCGCTGCATCGCCTGACGCACGAACCGGCCGCAGCCGATGCGCTGGAGGCGGAGGCGCTGTCGCTGTCGCCGCTGTTCCGGGTCGGCCGCTCGGGAACCCCGGCAAACCCCCTCCGCATGCTCGCGATCATGGCGCCGGGCGACCTGATGGTGAATACGCCGCTCGACTTCATCACCGGTCGGCTGCCGGTGCAACTCGACCTGCTCTACGTCCAGCCAGGACGCACGCTGCCGGCCTGCGTGCCGGAGCATGACGTCGCATTCTTCGCGGTCAGCGAGAGCGACACCGAGTCGCTGGCCCGGCTGGCGCCGCTTTTCGCCGTCTGGCCCCGCCCGGCCCTCAACGATCCGGCGCGGGTCGCCCGACTTTCGCGCGACGGCCTGCCGACCTTGCTGCGCGGCGCCGCCGGCCTGTATTGCCCGCCGGCGCGGGCGGCTGGTCGCACCGAACTGCCGTCGGCGCTGCAGGAGACGGGACTGCCCGCCGTCATTCGCCCGCGCGGTTCACATGCCGGGCGGGACCTCGCACGCCTTGATCAACCGGCCGCGCTCACGACCTACCTCTCCGAGGTCAGCGACCAGGAGTTCTTCATCTCGCCCTTCGTCGACTATGCGGGGCGGGATGGGCTGTATCGCAAGCTCCGGCTGGCGATGATCGGCGGTAGGCCGCTGCTCTGCCACCTCGCCGTCTCGTCAGACTGGATCGTGCACTACATGAGCGCCGGCATGGCTGATAACGCGGCTCGGCGAGACGAGGAAGCCGCGGCGATGCGGGACTTCGACGCAGGTTTTGCGCAGCGCCATCGCGCAGCGCTCGACGCGATCGCGGCCAGAGTGGGCCTCGACTACTTTCAGCTCGACTGTGCCGAGTTGCCCGATGGGCGCCTGCTGGTATTCGAGGCGGATGTCGCGGCAATCATCCACATGCTCGACCCGCCGGCGCTGTTTCCCTACAAGCCCGCCCAGATGCGGCGCGTCTTTGCCGCGTTCGGCGACCTGCTGAGCGGCGCCGGCCGGCCTCAACCGTCCGGCTGATCGTCCGGGCTGTCATCGGGCCCATGTCGGGCCGGTTGGACGGACGTCGACAGCAAGGCGAGCACGGCGGGATCAAGCGGCGCCTCGATGGTGGCGATGACGCCGACGATGTCGACCGCGTCGCCCTCGCCGATAGTCGCATCAACGACGAGGTCGCGCAGCCTCGGTTCGCCAAAACGCGAGAGTTCGGTCGCCTTCGCCAGCACCGCTTCGCCAAGTGCGGCGACGACTTCGGCGCGGTCGAGCGTGACCTGCTGGCTGACGAAGCGCAGCGCCGGTTCGGCTTGCTGCACCTCGCTCGCACTCTGCTCGGGCGCCATGCGATCCTGATCGTCGGACATGATGCGTGCCTATCGCGGCACGGACCGGCAGTCCACCCGCGGTTTCGCCCAAGCGATGCAAGCGCACCACTGTAGTCAGTTTTCGCAAACGTCTCAGCGCCGTTTCGGGCTGGCATGAAGCTCGCGAACACCGGCGCCGACCGCGCCAGCGAGCCTCACGACAAGGTGAGCGTTTGTGCTTCAGTTTTCGCGCGAAACTTTCGCATAGATTCCGTAATCCTTGCGAAAGTGTTAAAACTCTCCGAGTCGGAGGTCAGCGAGGTCGTGATGGTAAGCAGGTTGAGAGCAACGAGCCAAGCGGAGACAACGGCCGACGACGTGGGCAGCCGGCCCAATCCGATCACCCAGTCCTCGGCCCGTTTCACCATCGCCCGGATCACGCCGGAGACGGCGCAGAGCCTGCTCGCGCTGCGCCGCCCTGTTGCGAACCGCAACGCCGCGGCGGTCGCGATCTATGCGCAAGCGATGCGCGCGGGCGAGTGGGCGCTCAACGGCATGCCGGTCATCCTGTCGCGAAATAACGTGCTGCTGGATGGGGTGCAGCGACTTTACGCCTGCCTTGAAGCTGGCCGCCCGTTCGTCACCGTGCTGGCCGAGCATGTCTCGGACGACACGGTGCACACGATCGACCAGCAGCGTCGCCGCTCCTTCAGCGGCGTGCTCGAGACGCGCGGCGTGCCGCATTCCGGCGCCGTTGCCGGCATGCTTGCGAAACTCATTCGTTATGACGATGGCACGTTGGCGCGCGGCACGTCGACGCCGCCCTGGAGCCGGATGGAGCGCAGCCTAGAGGCCAATCGTGCGGCGGTTGACGCAGCGGTCGCCTATAGTTTCGCAAGTCCGGCCAGGCTGCTATCCGAGACGGTGCGCACGCCGCTCGCCTTCATGGGGCTGCAGACGAACCCGGCCGCGCTCGCTCGGCTGTATGACGCAATCGCGCATCCCGAACGCTATGAGGCGGACGAGCCGGGTGTCGCCATCCAGCGCCGCCTCGTCGAAGGCCGGGCGGATCGAAGCCTGCGGTTGAACGCGGCAGCCTTGTTCGCCGTCTGCATCAAGGCGCTGAACGACACCGTCGCCGGCTCTCCCGCGCGGGCCTATATCTGGGCCGATGCGGCGCGCAATCCGAAAGGCGAAGCTTTCCCGCAGCTTGTCGGCTATCGTGGGCTTGCCGACCCGGTGACCGACGGCAAGCGGCAGTCCGCGGCGGCGGCCCTGTCCGCACGCGGCGAGGCCAGCCTGCTCGACCCGACGGCGACCCCGATTTCCGTCGAGACGGTGACGCCGCAGCTTGCCGAGCGCTATCTCGCGGCCAATAGCGGCAACCGCAACATCGTGCGCTCGCACGTCTCCGCCATGGCGCGCGACATCGCGAATGGGCAGTGGATGTTCAACGCCCAGCCGATCTGCTTCTCCGCCTCCGGGCGCCTGCTCAATGGCCAGCATCGCCTGTCCGCGGTGATCGAGGCCGGCGAGCCGATCGAAGTCATGGTCATGCGAAATCTGCCGGAGGAGGCGTTCGAGACCTATGACAAGCAAGCCAAGAAGGCGCCCGCTGCCGACGAGATGTTCGAGGATTTCGGCGACAAGGCGCTGATATCCGCGACCGCGGTGCTGCTCTGGCGTCGTGAGCGGCGCCCGGCGCTGCAGCCGAACGCTCGCCCGACCGCGACCGAGATACGCGACGTCATACAGTCCACCCCGGATTTGATGCGGCTGCGCGGCTTCAGCCGCAAGATGGTCCGTTATGGCCGCTCCTCGGCCATGCTCTACGTCGCCCAGGCGGTCGAGCGGCAGGATGCACGGCTCGGTCCGATTTTCCTCGACCGTCTGGAAAACGGCGCCAACTTGCCGACCGGCCACATGATCCTGAAGCTGCGCGACCGGCTGCTCGACCTGCGCAAGGCCGACGCAGAGGTGCAGATCGATGAGGTGCTGGCGATTTGGGAGAAGTTCCGCAAGCGGCCGGGCATCGCGGTCGAGTAGTCTAGAGCGCTTTCAGGCTGACCGTATCCGGTCAGCGCGCTCTAGCGTTTTGTTTTGCGAGCAGTTTTACCGCCCGGAGTGATTCCACTCCGGGCGATACTGCTCTAGTTCCGGAACGACGCGCGACGCTGCGAGACCTCCTCGGTGATTGCGAGCGCCTCGTTTGGATCCATTGCCGCCAGGATCGGGCCGGCATTGCGGTTGTCGATCCGCTGCAGGATCGCCGCCGCCTTCGGCGCGTCCAGCTTGCCCAGCACGGCCGCCGCCTGAACAGGTTTCATGTTCTCATAGAGACCTACCAGCTCGTCCATATCGGCGTCGGCGGCGGTGCTCTGCACCTTGACCAGGCGCTCGATCTGTTCGCGCATCCGCGTCAGCTCAGCGATCTCCTGTCGGGCGAGTTGCTCGGAAGCGGCGATCTGCGACGCTCTGGTGTCGAGCCCGTGCTCGCGCCTGTCGAGTTCAGCCTGCCGGCGTGCCACCTCGGCGAGCAGCCGCCCATCCGCCGGTCGGTCCTCGCCAACCGGCGCCGGATGGGCGTCTTCCGCGGCCGCCTTGGTCTCGCCGGACAGCGTCGTCGAGACGATGGCGCGTGCGACCGTGCCGTCGTCAAGCACGATAGTGTCGGAGCGCCACTCGGCGGGCCCGATGCCATAGGAGGCCGCGAGCGTCTCCGCGTGGGCGACCAATGCCGGTGAGACGCTGCGCGCGCCGTCCATCACGCCGCTGACCCGCCCCGGGACGAGCAGCGCGACGCCGGCGAACGCGGCGGCGCAGGCAAGGCGGCCGCCAAACACCGGCGCGCTCCTTGGCGCGGTCGCGACGACGCCTTGCGCCATCACAGCATCGATACGCGCACGGGGCGGCCCGCGCTTCGGCCGCCGACACCGCTCGGCGCAGCACGGGTCGCGGTCAGCGCCGGCGCCTCGTCCGACTGCCGGGCCAGGCGCTCGGCAAAACCTTTCGGCTCGACAAGCTCGCGCGGGATCGCCGCGACGCGCGCAGTGTCGAGCCGGCGCGCCTGCCGGATTTGCCGGTCGAGCTGGCCTGCCAGCGTCGCCGCCGAGTTCTGCGCCCCAGCAAGCTCGGCGGCGGCGCTGCGCAGATCGGCGAGGCGCTTGTCCACTGTCTCGAGTTCGCCCTGCAGGCGTCGGCTCAACCCCTTGGCGGTCTCGTTCATCCGCTCGACCGCCGCGTCAAGCGACGGCAAGGTGGTGCCGGCCTCCGCCAGGGCGGCGCGCAGCCGCGCCATGCGACGGGTCAGGATGACGAGATAGACGGCGACGAAGGCAAGCAGGCCGAGGCCTGCAGCATCCAGGACGAGGGTCGGCATAGGCTCTCCGGTTCTCGGCTCAGGCCGTCACGCGAGGCGTGCGGCGACTTCGTTTGCGGCTCATGCGTCTCAAACCGGCCAGTCATCGGCAAGCAGACGCTCTTCGACTTGCAGGGCGACGCGGCCGTTGCGTTCCGCAATGCGGCCGCGCAACACCAGCAATTCGTCGCAGTACAGCTCGACGAGCTCGTCATGTCGGCGATCGAGAACCAGGCTCGATCCGACGCCCCAGCCGGCAACGACGCCGGCCGGCACGGCGCGGTTCTCGACCACGCAGCGCAGCTCGACGGTGGTATGCGGGATCTCGTTCAGCAGGTGGTTGCGCCAAGCGAGATCCTCGCTCTGCTTCTTGCCGACGAACTCCTGCGACAACACGTCACGTACCGTCTCCAGCGCCGCATAGGGTATCAGGAAGTCGATGTGGCCGCCCCGACCTTCCATGCTGACCTCGGCGCGGAAGGTGATCGCGGCCGCCGTCGGCTTGGTGATGGCGGCGTAGGAGGGCGTCGCCTCGAAGCGGTCAAGCACGAACTCGACTTCGCAAACCAACTCGAACGCGCGCTGCAGGTCACGTATGATCACCTCGACCAGGCGTTCGACGAAGGTGCGCTCGATCTGGGTGTATGGCCGGCCCTCGATCGGCGCCGCACCGTTGCGTCGGCCACCAAGCAGCACGTCGACGATCGAGCCGATCAGCCGCGCATCGGGCGCGATCAGGCAATAGCTGTCCCACTGCTCGGTATGGATGACGGCGATCATCGCCGGCTCGCCGAGCCGGTCGAGAAAGTCCTTGAGACGCACCGCGCGGGTCCGCTCGATGCTCACATCCGCATTATCTGCGGTGAAGTTTCGCACGCTTGCGGTCAGCAGGCGGGCGAGCCGGTCGACGATGATGTTGAGCATCGGCATCCGGTCGATGCCAGTGACGGCACCACCGACGAGCGCCTCCATGCCGCGCCGCCGTGCGCCTAGCGAGCTGTCGCCGTCGTCCATCAGGCGATCACCAGCCCGGTGACCAGGACGTCGCGCACGACACCGGGCCCGAGCAGCAGGTCCAATCGGCGAAACAGGTCGCCACGGATGCGATCTATCGAAATCGCACCGTCGATCTCAGAGTCCTGCAAGGTGCGCAGGTAGGTGACCAGCGCGTCATAGACCCGCGGTGACGCGACATCGACGCTCGACTTGCCGTCGGGCGTGGTTTTCGCAACCTCGATGGCGAGGTGGATGCGCAGCTGGCGTGACTGCCCGCCATTCGGCAAGGTCACCGTCATTTCCGGCAATTCGACGAAGGTCGGCTTGCCCGCGGCGATGGCGGCATCGGCCGGCTTGCTTGCGCCTTTGCCGTGCAGGCCGGGGATCAGCATGAACGCCGCCGCCCCGCCGCCGCCGAGCAGCAGCACGCCAGCCGCAACCAGGATCACAAGCATCTTCTTGCGCTTTGGCGGCGGCGCCTCGCTGCCTTCGCCCGCCAGTCGCTTCTCCGCCGCCATCCGGTGCACCCCTGCAGTATGCGCGTTTTTCGCGCGACACGACGACGGTTGTAGTGTATACCCTGAATGCAACTTCTCAACCAGCGAAATTCGCAGGCTGGGCGTGGTGCCAGGCAGAACGCCGCATTCGGAGAACCGGGCTTTCGCATGGAGCAACTGATCAGCCTCAAGAACACGGCCTTCGGTCTGCCGCGTGCGAAACTCGGAGCGATGGGGGCAGTGGCCCTGCTCGTGCTCGGCCTCGTCGGCTGGATTGCCGCGCGTCCGGTCGAGCCGATGGGCATCCTGTATTCGGGGCTTGACCCGGCCGAAGGCGGCCGGATTATCAGCAAGCTCGAGGAGCTTAAAATCAGTTCCGAGACGCGCGGCGACGGCGGCACGGTGCTGGTGCCGCTCTCCCAGGTCGCCCGGTTGCGCATGCAGCTCGCCGCCGCCGGCCTGCCGCGCCAAGGCGGCGAAGGCTACGAACTGCTCGACCAGCAATCGCCGATGAACATGACCTCGTTCATGCAACGCGTGCAGAGCCTGCGCGCGCTCGAGGGCGAACTCGCCCGCACCATCGTCGCACTCGACGGGGTGCGCAGTGCGCGCGTCCATATCGTCCTGCCCGATCGCGAGACGTTTTCGCGCGAAACGCCGAAGCCGACGGCCTCGGTCAGCGTCACGATGGCGGGCGCCGGGCGGCTCACCAGCTCGCAGGCGGCGGCGATCCGCCTCGTCATCGCCGGCGCCGTGCCGCGGCTGCGCCAGGAGGACGTCTCCATCGTCGATCCGTCCGGCGTCGTGCTCGCCGCGGAGGGCGAGGATACGATCGCCTCCGGCCGCATCGACGAGATGAAGACCGCGCGCGAACACGAGATTGAGCGGTCGGTCGTCGCCCTGCTCGAGGCGGTGGTCGGCCGAGGGCACGTGCGCGCGATCGCCTCCGTCGACCTCGACGGCACGCGCGAGACGTCGCGCGAGGAAAGATTCGACCCGATGTCACAGACCGAGCGCTCGAAACAGACGGAGACCAACGTCGACAGCTCGGAGGACGGCAAGCCGGTCGATCCGGTGAGCGTCGGGCAGAACGTCCCCAATCAGCAGGCCGGCGCCGGCGCGCCCGCCGCGGCACCCTCGGCGTCGCGCAACACGACGAGCTCGAACCACCGCAGCGAGACGATAAACTACGAGATCAGCTCGACGGTGAGCGAACGGGTGAGCGAGCCGGGCGAGTTGAAGCGCCAGACGGTGGCGGTGCTGCTCGACACCCCGCTCGACGCGTCCGGCAAGCCGGCGCCGCGCAACCCGGAGGAGCTTGACCGGCTGAGCGATCTGGTGCGCAACGCCGTCGGCTTCAGCGACAAGCGTGGCGACCGGATCACCGTGCAGGATCAACGCTTCGTCGCCGAGGCGCCGACAGGCACCGAAGCGCCAAGCGCGGTCGAGGTGCTCGCCGCCTCGCCGCTGGGCTTTGCGGTCAAGTGCGGGGTGGGCGGCGTGCTGCTGATCGGCGGCCTCGTCGCCATGCTGGTGATGCGCAAGCGCGGCAAGACCCGCCTGGCGATCGCTCAGCAGCAGATGGCGACGGCGCGTCAGGCGCTGCCGGCGAGCGCCCCAGCGGACGAGGCGATGGTGACGCTGAGCGCGATGGGTGCGCCGATCCGGCAATCCTCCATCCTGGCCGTGAACGAGCTGGTCGACGAGCGGCTCGATCAGGCGGTCGCCGTGGTGCGGCACTGGATCCAGAAGAGCGCGCTGACGTGAGCCGCCGCTTCGTGCCGCCGGCGGTCGCCGTCCTGCTCGCCGAGCGCGGCGAAGCGGCGCCCGCTATCGGCGGCGCGCGCGAGAAATCCTACGCCGAAGGTCACGCCGAGGGGCTGCGCGACGGTCACGCCGCCGGCCTCGAGGAGGGCCGTCTTGCCGCGCAAGCCGCGGTTCAGCCGGTGCTGGAGGCGGCGGAGGCGGAGCTCGTCCGCTTGCGCGCCGGCGCCGAGGTCGCTGCCGCGCTGGCGCTCGTGCTGGAGGCGCGCGCCGCGGACCGGGCCGAGATGGAGCGCACGCTGCGCGAAACCCTCGCCGCAGCGCTCTCCGTTCTGGTGCCGGCCATGCTGGCGACCACGCCAGGACGCGAGGCCGCAGCGCTGATTGCCGAAACCCTGGCCGAGCGCGCCGCCGAGCGGCTCACCTTGTCGGCGCATCCGGACACGCTCGCGCTGGTGCGGCAAGCGGCGCCGCCGGCCGGTTTCCAAGATAACCTCGCGCAGCTTGCCGATCCGGCGGCGCCGCCCGGGGCGCTACGCCTCACCTGGGCTGGCGGCGGCCTGCTGCACGATCCTTCGGCCCTGCTCGGCCGCGTGCTGGAGCTGATCCGGCCGCCCGAACTCGCCCCCGATCCCGAGTTCGATCCCGAACGCAATCCTGAACCAGCCGAGGCAACACGATGAGCGATGCGACCGACACCCAGTCCCGTACGCTGAGCACGGTGCTGCCCGCACCGCCAGGACACGACCGTCTGGCCACGGTGATGGACATTCCGGTGACGATCACCGTCGTGCTCGGCGAGCGTAAGATGCCGCTCGGCAAGCTCTATTCGCTCGGCCGCGGCTCGGTGCTGGAGATCGACAAGAAAATCGGCGAGCCGGTCGACATCCTGGTCAACAATCGGCTGGTGGCGCGCGGCGAGATACAGCTCACCGAGGAGGGACGGCTCGCGATCTTCATGACCGAGATCGCCTCCGGCGGCGCCGCGACCTGACGCCGGCATCGAGCACCGAGCCGCCGATGAAGCTGAGCCTGCAAAAGGCTGCCCGCGCTTGTCGGCAGGCAGCATGCTCCGGGCGCGCCGCGAAAGCGGCACCGATCATCGTGCTGACGCTGCTCGCGGCGCTGCCGGCTGAGGCGCAGAGCCTGTCCGTCAATCTGGGCCAGACCGGCACCGGCGCGGCGGCAGGCCAGAGCCTGACGACAAGCGTGATCAGCATCGTCGCCATCACCACCGTGCTCTCCCTCGCACCGGGCATACTGGTAGTCGCGACCTCGTTCACCCGCCTGGTCGTCGTGCTGTCGCTGTTGCGCACCGCCATCGGGCTGCAGCAAAGCCCGCCAAACACGATCATCGTCTCGCTGGCGCTGTTTCTCAGCGCTTTTATCATGGCGCCCGCCTTCGAGACCGCCTATCGCGACGGCATCCACCCGCTGATGGACGGCTCGATCACCGAGGAGCAGGCGTTCGACCGCACGGTGCAGCCGTTCCGGCTGTTCATGGAGGCGAACGTGCGGTCGCAGGACCTCACCCTGTTTACCGACCTCGCGCACTGGACGCCGCCGCCCTCGACCGCTGCCGCGAAGCCGGAGCCGCTCACGGGCAAGAAGGCGGTCGTGCACGGCGTGCCGCTGCAGATCCTCTGCCCCGCCTTCCTCGTCGGTGAGCTCAGCAAGTCGTTCCAGATCGGTTTCCTGCTGTTCCTGCCCTTCCTGGTGATTGATATCGCAGTGTCCTCCGTGCTGATGGGGATGGGCATGATGATGCTGCCGCCGACGGTCGTGAGCCTGCCGTTCAAGCTGATATTTTTCGTGCTGGTCGATGGCTGGGAGCTGGTCGCCGGCTCCCTCGTCCGCAGTTTTGCCACCTGAGGAGGTCGCCACGATGGCTGAACGCCGCAATCGCGTCGCAGTGCGAGACGACGAGCCGAAAGGGTCCGACACGCTCGACAAGGCGGCGGTTGTCATGATGGTGCTCGACGAGGACCGCTCACAGCGGATTTTTGCGAAACTCGACGAGGAGGAAATCCGCCGCCTGAGCCGCGCCATGGCCAATCTCGGCCGCGCCGACGCAACCGAAGTCGAGACGACGATCAACGATTTCCGCGCCGAAGTCGGCAAGGCGGGCCACGTCTTCGGCACCATCGAGAGTACCGAGCGCCTGCTGCGCCGCATGCTGCCGGCGGAGAAGGTCGACGACATCATGGACGAGATCAAGGGTCCGCAGGGCAAGAACATGTGGGAAAAGCTTTCCAACATCTCGCCCGAGATCCTGGCGACGTATCTCAGGAACGAGTATCCGCAGACCGCCGCTGTGATCCTGGCGAAACTACCGCCGCAGCACGCGGCGCGGGTGCTGCGGCTGCTGCCCGAGCCGATGATGACGGAGAGCTCGCTGCGCCTCGTGCGCATGGACCGCATTCAACGTTCCGTGCTGAGCGACATCGAGGACACGCTCAAGCGTGAGTTCATCACCAACATCTCGCGCTCCTACGAAAGGGACAGCTCGGCGATCATGGCCGAGATGCTCAACCGCGCCGACCGTGACGTCGTCGAGAAGGTCATGCGCTCCATCGAGGAGAGCGAGCCGAACACCGCGGCGCGCATCCGCCAGATCATGTTCACCTTTGATGACCTGATCCGCGTTGATCCATCGACGATGGGCGTGCTGGTCGCCGAATGCCCGGCCGACAAGCTGCCGACCGCCCTGTGGGGTGCGAGCGAGACGACGCGCGAGCTGTTCTTCGCCTCGATGTCGGAGCGCGCCGGCAACATGCTGCGCGACGAGCTGTCCTCGCTGCCCAACCAGAGGCGCAAGTCAGTCGACGACGCGCAAGCCGAAATCATCGGCATCGCCAAGCGGCTTGCCGAGGAGGGCCGCATTTTCATGATCGAAGAGGAGGAGCCGGCGGAGAACTGAACGGCGTGTTGCGAAACTCGTTGAGGGCGTTGCGAAAACGTGATAGATTTTCGCACATGATTTCGCCCCGTTTCGCCCTCTCGCGCCTGCCTCTCGCCACCGCGTCATGAGCGCCGGTGGCGATCATAAGCGGCCGATCATCATCAAGCGCGTCAGCGGCGATCACGACGAGGCGCATGGCGGCCAGTGGAAGGTTGCCTACGCCGACTTCGTGACCGCGATGATGGCGTTCTTCCTGGTCATGTGGCTGCTCTCGGTGACAACGGAAAACCAGCGTGCCGGGGTTGCGAAATACTTCAACACAAGCTCGATCCTGGACATGCGCACCGGCGACGGCATGCTCGATGGCGGCAAGTCGGTGCTCGAGGGAGCGGACACCAAGGTCGAGAAGCTGGTGATGAGCCGCGAGGACGGCGGCCTGCCGAGCAGGACGCAGACGCAAGGCTCCGCAGACCCGGTCAAGCAGCACGATCAGGTCGAGCGCCAGCGGCTTGAGGCGGTGAAGGCGCAACTCGAGCGCATGGTCAATGCCGGCGAACTCGCAAGCGTCGCCGACACCGTGTCGATGGAAATCATTCCCGACGGACTGCGCATCCAAGTCTTCGACCGCGACAACGAAGCGATGTTCGTGACCGGCTCGGCCGAGCCGACGTCGCGTCTCGTTCGCGTGCTCGGCGTCGTCGGCCAGGTCCTCGGCACCATCACAAATCCCGTGGTGCTGACCGGCTACACCGACGACGACAAGCTACAGCGTGGCAACTACTCGAACTGGGAGCTCTCGGCCGACCGCGCCAATGCCGCGCGCCGTCTGCTTGAGACGAGTGGCGTCGGCGCCGAGCGGATGCTGAAGGTCGAGGGGCGCGCGGCGACGGCGCCGTTGCTGCCCGAAGCGCCCGACGATCCGCGCAACCGGCGCATCGCCGTCACCATACTGCGCAGCGATGCCGCCGCCCGTCTAAGCGCGACCGCCCGCTGAGGCACGCACCCAGATGCTAGAACGGAGACCAGTTCGATGAACGTGCTCGATGCCATGCGCAACGCCTTGTCAGGGCTTGATGCACAATCAAGCGCGCTGGCCAACATCTCGAACAATATCGCGAACAGCTCGACCGTCGGCTACAAGTCGGTCGACACGCAGTTCGAGACGCTGGTCTCGGATGGCTCTTCGACCGGCCAGGCGCAGGAGATGGGCGTCAGCACCGACAGCCGGACGAACATCTCGACCGCCGGGCAGATCACCAGCACGGGCGTCGCGACCGACATCGCCGTGAACGGCAGCGGCTTCCTGGTCGTGAACTCTTCGGCAAACGCCTCGACAGGCACCTACGCCGTCACGAGGGCCGGCTCGTTCCGCCCCGACGCCAACGGCAACCTCATCAACTCGGGCGGGTTTTATTTGCAGGGGTCGCCGCTCAACGCGGATGGCACGCCGGTCAACGGCAACACCAGCAACGGCGTCTCGGATCTGTCGACGGTCAACATCTCGAACATCTCGGCCTCCGCGACGCCGACTACGGCAATCACCTTCAACGCCAACCTGCCGAGCGCCGACACCACCTATGCCCTGGCGGCACCGAGCCCGAGCCAGACGGCGGTGACCTATTACGACCCGCTTGGTCAGGCGCAGCAGATGACGATGTCATTCCAGCCGATCCCGGCGGCGGCGTCGGGCAGCCCGCCGACCAACACCTGGACGATGAGCGTGACCGACAGCGCCTCAATGACTGCGGCGAACCCGACGGGGCTAATCAGCCAGCAAACGATCGCGTTCAGCCCGACCGGCAACAATGCCGGAACGATGTCGAGCGTGCAGCCGACGGCGGGCTCGCCAGCCGGCTCCGGCTACGATGCGACCACGGGCGAGCTCACGGTTACGACAGGAAGCGGTAGCCCGATCAAGATCAACATCGGCAAGCTCAACACGACCCAGGGAATGACGCAGCTCAGCGGCGACTACACGGCGGAAAAGGTGACCAAGGACGGATCGAGCTTCGGCCTGCTACAGGGTGTGTCGGTCAGCAACAGTGGCCAAGTCGTGGCGAGCTTCACCAACGGCTCGACGCGTCCACTCTATCAGCTCAGCCTGGCTACCCTGCCGAATGAAAACGGCTTGCAGGCCAGCGGCGGCAACACGTATCTGCTGACCCAGGCGGCCGGTGTGCCCACCCTTGTATCGCCGGGCCAGGGCTCGGCCGGGTCCACCGAAGGCGGCTCGCTCGAAGGGTCCAACGTCGACATCGGCAATGAGTTGACCAACCTAATCCAGACGCAGCGCGCCTATCAATCGAACGCGACGGTCGTTACCACGTCCGACCAGATGCTGCAGACGCTGAATCAGATGAAGGCTTAACGATCCGGTAAGGTTTGCCGGCGCAAGATGCAGTCGGGCGCACTGGTGCAAGCAGGAAGCCGAGCATGAACATCCAGAGCGCGATCAGCAGCGCCCTCACCTCGTTGAACGTCGAGCAACAGCAATCCGCGCTGATCGCGAACAACGTTGCCAATGCGAATACACCCGGCTACGTGACGCGCGACCTGCCGCGTTCGGAGCTGGTGACCAACGGCAATGGCAGCGGCGTCGCCGCCGGCGCGGTGCGGCGTCTCGGCGATGACATGCTGGCGAACAATGCCAATCAGGCGGCGGGTGCCGCGGCCTATAGTCAGACAATGGTGAGTGGCTTGACCACGGTTGCGAATGCGACCGGCGAGGCGGGTGACACGACGGCTCTGCCGACCACTATGGCGGCGCTGCAATCGGCGCTGACGAAGCTGTCGGCGACACCTGGAGATACGACCGCGCAGACCGCTGCGGTGGCCGCCGCCAGCAACCTCGTCGGCAGCTTTCATACGCTTGATGGCGCTATCGCAACCGGGCGCGAACAGGCCGATCAGTCCGTCGCAGCCGACGTGACGGCTGTCAATTCTGATCTTGACAGCCTGGCCTCAAACCAGGCCTCGATGAAGTCTGCGCTCGCCCGCGGCACTAGCACAGCCGCGCTGCAGGACACGCAAGCGACACTGCTGTCGGACATTTCATCGAAGCTGCCGATCACGGTGCTTCATGACGGCCAGGGCGGGCTTACACTTACCACTGACAAGGGTCAGACGCTGTTTGACGGCGTGTCGCATAAACTGGCTTTTTCGGCGACGCCGTCCATCCCGGCGCCGCTTCGCCTGTCGCCAGCGGCCAACACCGGCCAGACGAGCGGTCTGTCTGCCGTCACTGTCGACGGGCGGCCGCTCGCGACGTCGCAGAGCGGCAGCATCGCTGGTGCCCTGCAGCTGCGCGATGTCACCCTGCCCGGCTTTGCCGACCAGCTCGACCAGCTCGCCGGCAACGTGGTGCAGGGTTTTGCGGCGGCGGATCCGACGGTCGCCTCGGGCGGTGCCGGGCTGTTCACGATAAGTGGGAACGCCCTGGGTGCGGCCGGCACGTCGCAATCCGGGCTGGCCGGCGAGATAGCGCTGAACGCCGCGGTCGATCCATCCCGCGGCGGCGGCGCCTACCGCATCCAGTCCGGTGTCAACGCCACTGGCGCGGGCGCGGCGTCCGACGTCACGACGGTGCTCGCCCTCGTCAAAGTTTTCGGTACCGCCCAGGGCTACTCCGCCGGCAGCGGCCTCGCCGCCTCGATGAGCCCGTCGTCGGCGGCGTCGCAGGTGAGCGGGTTGCAGCAATCAACGCTTGCCGACTGGACCACGCGCAACACGACTCGGACCCAGCAATCGAGCGACGCGCAGACCAGCTTTGCGAACCAGAGCGGCGTCAGCATCGATAGCGAGATGCAGCGGCTGATGGTGGTGCAGCAAACCTATTCGGCGAGCGCCCAGGTTCTGCAGGCGGCGAACAAGATGCTGGAACAGCTCAATCAGATCGGGCAGGCGGTGGCATGAGCGGCGTGATCTCCCGCGTTTCCAACTATGCGCAGTCGTTGCGGCTCCAGCAGACCACGCAGGATCTGCAAAGCCAGTTCGGCACGCTGACCGCCGAGGTGTCGTCGAACGCGAAGGCTAGCCCATCGCGTGCGCTCGGCGCCGGTGCGGCGCTGATCTATCAATTGCACTATCAGTCCGACGAGCAGACGGCGCTGCAGACCTCGATGACCAACGCCAGCGATCGCCTCGACACCATCCAGACGGCGCTGACCAGCATGTCCAAGGTTGCAGGCTCAGTCGAGACTTCGGCGCTCAATGCCAATGTGCAGACGGACACCGGCTATGCGGCTCTTGCCAGCGAGGCGCGAGGCGCAACGGCGCAGATCATCGGCCTGTTGAACACGACCGATAATGGACAGTCAGTGTTCGGAGGCAGCAACACCGCCGGCGCGGCGATGAACTCGGCCGACGCGGCAGGCGGGCCGACGGCGACGATCAACGGCATCGTTCAGGCAGCGACAAAGGCTAAAGGCGGCCCGCTCACCGGCTCGGACGTTGCGACGCTGTTGACCGGGACGAACGGGATCGCAAGCGTGTTCGACAACACCAACAGCGATCCAGCCAAGCAGTTCACCGGCGTCTATTTCCTGTCCGGCAACTACAGCAACCCGAGCAGTACTGCGGCTGACCAGAACAATGCCGCAGGACAAACCCAGGTTCTGACTGGTCAGAACACGACGATTGCGTATTCAGCGACGGGTGATCAGCCGGCGTTTCGTGACCTGTTGCATGGCTTGGCACTGCTCGGCACGCTCGACGCGCCGAACGCTACGATGGACGACACGGCGAAAGCCCAGGTTGTCACCGCGGCGACGACGCTGCTGCAGAAAGGTCAGTCCGAACTCACTACGCAACAGGGCGTGCTCGGCGCTACGCAATCCGAGCTGCAGAGCGCCGTCACGGTGCAGAAATCCGCATCGACAGCCACACTTGGCAAGATCACGAGCCTCGAGCAGGCCGACACTTACGCGGACGCGACGAAGATCACCGCCTTGCAGACGCAGTTGCAGGCGACGTATGAGATCACCGCGCAGCTCTCAAAACTTAGCTTCGTCAACTACATGCCGGCCTAAGTTGCTAGAGGCCGAAGGCAATCACCATGCGAACCTTGTCCGGCAGAATGCCGCTGAACGCCCGTTTGTTAGCCACCGCGGCTTGCATGGTGCTGACGACGTCCACGCTTGCGACGCTGCCGGCCAGAGCTCAGGTGCCCCTACGTGACCTGGTCTCCATCGATGGGGTGCGTAGCAACCAGCTGGTCGGCTATGGCCTGGTCATCGGCCTGCAACAGACCGGCGACACGTTGCGCAATGCGCAGTTCACGCAGCAGTCGCTCAACGCGATGCTCGAGCGCATGGGGGTGAACGTCACCGGGCAGCAACTGCAGACCCGCAACACGGCGGCCGTGATCGTGACCGCGAACCTGCCGCCCTTCGCCAGGCAGGGTACCCCGCTCGACGTGACAGTTGCCTCGCTTGGTGATGCGAAATCGCTTGCCGGCGGGGTGCTGATGGTGACGCCGTTGCTTGGCGCCGATGGGGAGGCCTACGCGGTGGCGCAGGGCACGTTGCTGGTTGCCGGCGTGCAGGCGCAAGGTCAGGCGGCGTCGGTGAAGACGGGTGTCACGACCAGCGGTCAAATCCCGGGCGGCGCGCTGGTCGAGCGCGAAGTCGCGAACTCGCTCGACAACATGAGCGTGCTGCGGCTGGCGCTGCGCTCTCCGGATTTCACGACTGCGAGCCGGATCGAGGACGCAATCAATGCAAGACTCGGCTACGGCGCGGCGAAGGCGGAGGATCTCGGCACGATCGACGTGCAGGTGCCACCCCAATACGTCCACCGCATCACGGCGATGATCGCCGACATCGAACGCATTCCGGTCACGCCAGAGACGGTCGCACGTATCGTGATGGACGAGAAGAGCGGCACCATCGTGGTCGGCGCCGACGTGAGGATCGACACGGTCGCCATCACGCATGGCAACCTGACGGTGCGGGTGACCGAAACACCGCAAGTCAGCCAGCCCGCTCCGTTCAGCGGCGGCCAGACGGCCGTGGTGCCGCGCACGTCGATCGGCATCGACAACAAGTCCGACCGGCATTTCCAGTTGTTGCGGCGAAATGCCACGCTCAAGGACCTGGTCGAGGGCTTGAACGCTCTTGGCCTCGGCCCGCGCGACCTCATTCAGGTGATCAACGCGCTCAAGGCCTCGGGGGCTTTGCACGCAGAGCTTGACTTTATCTGACAACGCGATCGGGTTCAGGTCTGATCTCTAGTTCGTCCGGTGGGGTTTTGCGCGTAACGGTCACGCTGCTGACACGCAGGACCCGCTTTCCATCGTAGCAATCGATGCGAGCGTGGAAACGTCAGCCGCTGGTGTAGCTGGCCTGGGCTCGGGACAGGACCGCGCCGGGCTCGGTTGCGGTCGCTGTCTGCAGGGCGGACAGCACGCTGGTCGGCAAGGCATGCCCCTGGCGCTGCCGCTGAGTTGAGTCCTGCGCACCGGCCAGATCAAGCTGCGAGACGACCTGGGTCAGCGACGACAGCATCAGCTTCTCGGCCTGCGACGCGACGCGGCGTGGCGTGTTCGAGCCCCACTCGGAGGCGCCGGACGTCGGATCATCGGCTTTCGTGCCGTCGCCGGTCGTAGCGACGGCAGTACCGGCGCCGAAATTGAGGGCGCCGGCTGGCATCGTGAGGCCAAGCGAGGCGTAGGCCGTGGCGACCTTCGTCTGCACGTGGTCGAGAAATTGCGAAACCGTGAAAGGCGAACCGTCGGCGGCGTTGAACATCGCCGGATTGGCGCGCCCCGCCTCGGGCAGCACGCTGGCGGCAGTTCGGGCCGGGTCGGCGTGCAGCATCTGGCTCGCGCCCCCGGCACCGAGGAAGTGCCCGAGATAGGTCTCACTCGCCGTGGGCGCGCGGCCGATTGCCTGAGCGAGGTGGTTTGAAACGTCGCGCAGGCTGTCGCCGGCAAGGGTTGCCGAGACGGTCGGATCGGTGCGCATGGCGAGAATGCGCTGCTTCAACGCCGGATCATCGACAGTCAGCTGGCTGCCGCGTTGCACGACGGCTGCGGCTTCGCTCGCCAGGCCGTGCGTCGCGCCATGTGCACGCATCGTTGCGAGCCAGGTCTGTTCGACGAACTGGAACAGGCCTTTGGCAGAGGACGTCGCTGCCTGCGCACGGTTGTTAAGCCCGCTTTCGAGCTTGGCCGAGGCCAGCAGCACGTCGAACCGGGTTCCTGTCGTCGCACTGGCGTTGCGCAGCGCTGAGACGAGCTGACCATCGACGGCCGGGGCGCCAGGCGAGCTGCCACTCGGAGTTGTGCTTTTTGGAACCTGCACACGCCATACTCCATATCGTCTTGCGAAATACACTAGCGGAATACGATGCGAAATGCTATCGTTATGTGGTGGTGCAAAGCGCTGGCCGACCACGTCAAAGGACGCGAACGACCGTATG
Source organism: uncultured Acetobacteraceae bacterium (assembly GCA_964246775.1). GTDB lineage: Bacteria > Pseudomonadota > Alphaproteobacteria > Acetobacterales > Acetobacteraceae > CAXMMR01. The sequence continues at coordinate 19,670 of CAXTSD010000009.1, forward strand.
TGGCAGGGTATCGGGATTTTCGGCGTCTTCGCGGTGGTCTGGCTCGGCTATACCATCGAGGGAGGTCATTTCGGCGTCGTGATGGAGGCGATGGGTCCGGAGCTGCTCATCATCGGCGGCTCGGGCATCATGACGCTGTTCATCTCCAACGATGTCGGCACGGTCAAGAAGGTTGCCGTCGGGCTGAAGAAGATTTTTGCCGGGCCGAAATGGAAGAAGGGCGACTACAAGGACGCGCTGTGCCTCATGTTCCTGCTGGTCCGCGTGGCGCGCCAGGAAGGCAACGTCGCGCTCGAGCGTCATATCGAGACGCCGAAGGATAGTGCGATCTTCTCGCGCTACCCGCGTCTGCTTGGCGACAGCGTGCTGGTCAGCTTTCTGTCCGACGTGTTCCGCTCGATCACCCTCAACTTCACCGATGCGCACAAGGTCGGCGAAATGATGGAGGCCGAGGTGGAGAAGATCCATCACGAGCAGCAGAAGGCGGCCAAGGCGCTGAACTCGGTTGCCGATGCGTTTCCGGCGCTCGGCATCGTTGCCGCCGTGCTCGGCGTCATCCACGCGATGGGAGCGATCTCGGAGCCGCCGGAGGTGCTCGGCCGGATGATCGGTGCCGCCCTGGTCGGCACGTTCCTCGGCGTTTTCCTGTCGTACGCGATGGTCGGGCCGATGGCGGCGCGCATCAAGGGCGTGATCGACGAGGAGCGCTCGATGCCGATGATGATATCGCTCATCATCACCTCGCATCTCGACAATCTGGGGCCGCAACTTGCCGTCGAGGTGGGGCGCAAGCTGATCCCGACGAAATTCCAGCCGTCCTTTCTCGAGATGGACGAGATGCTGAAGGAGGCGACGCGCGGCGGCGCGGTTCGCGCGGCGGCGTGACGAGGCGGGCGCGCCTCCTTGTCGGGACCGTGCTGATCCTCGCCCTGCCCGGCCAGGGCGCGCGCGCGGCCGAGCCGCCCGCCGCGGCGGCGGTGCGCGTGCCGGCGA
>CAXTSD010000010.1:0-20503 GCA_964246775.1 uncultured Acetobacteraceae bacterium
GGGCTGAAGCGCGGCGATCGTCGCGATGACGAAGTCGCGGTCGGTGATCGTCGGCCGGATGCCCTCGACACCCTTCAGATCGTGCCAGCGCACGTTGTCGTTGATGTCGAGCGCGGCGAGATCGACCTCGAAATGCTCCGGCACGTGGTCCGGATCGGCATACACCTCGACTGCGTGACGCACGATATTCAGCACGCCGCCGCGCTTCAGCCCCGGCGACGTCGCCTCGTTGAGGAAGTGCACCGTCACCGCGACGCGTATCTGCTCGCCGGGCGCAAGACGCTGGAAATCGACATGCTGCGGCTTGTCTGAGACCGGGTGCAACTGCACCTCGCGTATCAGCGCGCGCGACTTGCTGCCGCCGACGTCCACCTCGTAGAGCCGCGACCGCCAGCCGCTGCTGCCCATCGCCCGCAGCACGACGCGAGGATCCATCGCGATCAGCGTCGAAGGCTGCTTCGCCCCGTAGATCACGCCCGGCACCTTGCCGGCCCGCCTGGTCGCGCGCGCCGCCCCCGTCCCGGCCCGCTCGCGCGCCTCAGCCTCGATCGCCACGAAATCAGCCATGGTCCGCTCCAGTACAACACGAAACGCCGGCCTCGTGAGGTGCCAGCGCAGGCGCGCGGTGTAGCCCATGCCTCGGAGGGAAGGCAAGCGACACCAGCCCTCGCGCTCGATCCTGGCCTTGCTCGCGGCGTGCGTTGCTGTTTTCCGCGCACCGATCCTCCTCAAACCACGTTGCACGTGCGCGGACCGGGAGGCGGCGATGGCGGGCTTCAAGATCCTGATCGTAGGCGGCGGCGTCGCCGGGCTCGAGATGGCGACCAGGCTTGGCCGCAAGATGGGCAAGCGCGACGAGGCCGAGATCACGCTGGTCGACCGTGCGCTCGCCCATGTCTGGAAACCGATGCTGCACACCTTTGCCGCCGGCACCGCGAGCGCCGCGCAGGAGCAGGTCGCCTTCATCGCCCAGGCCCGGCGCAACTGCTTCCGCTTCTGGCCCGGCGAGATCGCCTCCGTCGACCGCGCCGCCCGCATCGTGACCTTGCAGACCCTGCGTCTCGAAGACGGCCAGGTGCTGGAGGGAACGACGCTTGACTACGACGTGCTGATCCTCGCGATCGGCAGCCGCGCCAACGATTTCGGCACGCCGGGCGTGCTCGAGCACTGCCTCTTCGTCGACGACTTGACCCAGGCGCTGCACTTCAACGACTACCTGCGCGCCCGCGTGCTGGCCGCCGCCGCCGGCGGTGAGAACGGGCTCGACATCGCAATCGTCGGCGGCGGCGCCACCGGGACCGAGCTTGCCGCCGAGATCAGCCGGGCGCTCGAGATCGCCGACAGCTACGGCCACGGCGCCATGCGACACCGCCTGCGCCTCGCCTTGGTCGAGGCCGGCCCGCGCATACTGCCCGCCTTCCCGGCCAACGTCTCGGCTCAGGCGGAGGCCGAGCTGAAGCGCCTGCGTCTCGGCGTCCTCACCAGTGCCCAGGTGGTCTCCGTCGATGCCGAAGGCCTCACGCTCAAGGACGGCACGCGCGTACGCTCCGAGCTCACCGTGTGGGCCGCCGGCATCAAGGGCGCCGACATACTCCGCCAGCTCGGCCTGCAGACCAGCAAGCACGGCCAGCTCGCCATCCGACCGAGCCTGCAGACGACCGAGGACGAGCGCGTCTTCGCCATCGGCGACTGCGCGACGCTGATCTACCCCGGCCAGCAAAGCCCGGTGCCGGCCACCGCCCAGGTGGCGCACGCGATGGCCAAGCACCTGGCAAGACACCTGCCGGCGTTCCTGCATTCGAACACGAAGCTGCCGGCGTTTCGCTACAGCGACAAGGGTTCGATCGTCTCGCTCGGCCCGTATGGCGGCTGGGGCACGCTCGGCCGCTACGGCTTCTTCACCGGCCGTGAGTTCCGCGGCTGGCTCGCCCGCGCCGGCCACGAAATGCTGTATCGCGAGCATCAGATCATGCTGAACGGCCTGCTGCGCGGGCTGCTGGTATGGTTCGCCGGCTCGGTCAACGCGGCGGTCAAGCCTCGGGTGCGGCTGGATTGAAGATAAGCAAGGCCAAAGACTTCGTCTCTGGACTCTGATTAAAGGCGAAGCCTTTAAAATCCATCACTAGGATTGCGTACATCCCGGAAGATCAAGGCGGACGCGAGCAGGTTTATATGCTTCGCAAGGCAAGAAGGCCTGCCGATGAGACTCCAATGGACGCGGGTCTGGAGCCGCCTGGCCCCAGCGTCGGGTCCCATCGCACATGTGCGATGGGGTGCCCGGGTCAAGGGCAGAGCCCTTGCCTTCCACTTGTCTTGTCTTCAGTGCTTGGCGTGAAAATGCTCATACACCCGCTTCGCCGTCGCCCGATTGATGCCGGGGGCCGCCTCCAGATCCTGCAGCCCTGCCTGCTTCACGCCGCGCGCCGAGCCGAAATGGTTGAGCAGGGCTCGTTTGCGGGCGGCGCCGATGCCGTCGACCTCGTCGAGTTCACTGGTGACCAGGCTTTTCGAGCGGCCGGCGCGGTGTGTGGTGATGGCGAAGCGGTGCGCCTCGTCGCGCAAGCGCTGCAGGTAGTATAGCACCGGGTCGCGCGGCGGCAGTTGGAACGGTGGCGCGTCGCCGGTGTGGAACCACTCACGGCCGGCGTCACGGTCGGGACCCTTGGCGATGGCGACGAGTTTCACGTCAGTCACCCCGAGATCGTCGAGCATCGCGCGCGCGGCCGAGAACTGCCCGGCGCCGCCGTCGATCAGCACGATATCGGGCCAGTCGGGCGGGGCGCCGTCCTGCCCGGCGTGCTCCTTGAGAGCCCGCCCAAAGCGCCGTTCCAGCACCTCGCGCATCATCGCGAAGTCGTCGCCCGGCATGATCGCGCCGCGGATCGCGTATTTGCGGTAGGCGTTTTTCGCAAATCCTTCGGGGCCGGCGACGATCATCACGCCATAGGCGTTGGCGCCCATGATGTGGGAGTTGTCGTAGACCTCGATCCTGGTCGGCGCCGCGGCGAGGCCGAACAGGGTGGTGACGCCGTCGAGCAGTTTCGCAACCCCGGCGCTCTCGGCAAGTCGCCGCTCCAGCGCCTCGCGCGCGTTGGTCTCGGCGTGCTTCAGCACCGCCGCCTTCTCGCCGCGCTTCGGGTTGCAGACCTCCACCCGGCGCTTGCTCTTCAGGCTGAGCGCCTCCTCGAGCAGGGCGCCCTCCTCGAGCTCGTGGTTGGCGAGAATGAGCGGCGGCGGCGGCTTGTCGTCGTAGAACTGGGCGATGAAGGCGGTCAGCACGTCGCCGGGCTCGTCGGTGCGCACATGCGCGGGGAAGAAGGCACGGTTGCCGTTGTTGCGGCCGCCGCGGATGAAGAACACCTGCACGCAGGTCTGGCCGGCGATCTGCCAGGTGGCGATGACGTCGGCGTCGGTCAGGCTGGCCGGGTTGATGACGCCGCCGCCCTGGACGTGGGTCAGCCCGCGTATCCGGTCGCGCAACGCGGCGGCGCGCTCGAACTCCATCGCCTTCGAGGCGGCCTCCATCTCGGCGGCGAGCTCGCGCTGCACAGTGTTGGCGCGGCCGCCGAGGAACGCCTTGGCCTGATCGACCAAAACGCCGTACTCCTCGGCGCTGATCCGCCCGACGCAGGGCGCCGAGCAGCGCTTGATCTGGTGCAGCAGGCAGGGCCGCGAGCGGTTGTTGAACACGGTGTCGGCGCAGGAGCGCAGCAAGAACACCCGCTCCATCGCGGTCACCGTCTGGTTGACCGCCCAGGCGGAGGCGAACGGCCCCCAATACGAGCCGCGACGCGAGTGGGCGCCGCGATGCTTGGCGATCTGCGGAAACGCCACATCCTCGGTCAGCGTCAGCCAGGGATACGACTTGTCGTCGCGCAGCACGATGTTGAAGCGTGGCTTGAGACGCTTGATGAGGTTGGCCTCAAGCAGCAGCGCCTCGGCCTCGGTGTGGGTGGTGACGATCTCCATCGACGCCGTCTCCGACACCATCCGGCGCAGCCGCTCGCCCAGCCGGGCGATCTGGGTGTAGCTGCTGACCCGCTTCCTGAGGCTGCGCGCCTTGCCAACGTACAAGGCATCGCCCTTGCCATCGAGCATGCGGTAGACGCCAGGGCTCAGCGGCATGGTGCGTATCGCCGCCTCGATCACAGCCGCCCCGGTCAGGATCGCAGGAAGCTGTTCAACCTGAACTGGTAGCGTCTCGACCTGTTGCTGGGTGTTTTCAGTCATTTCGGCAACCCGGGCAGCGCCTTCCCGCAGGCGACGACGACTGCTCCCGCGGCGGCGGCGCTCATCCACCAAAGCTGTGGACAAGTCTGTGGGCGGGTTGTCGGCAGAGTGGCGGAAGCCGCAGAATCGCTCGGCTTCGCACAGATTGCCCGGTTTGTGAGCAGCAACGCTAACCCCTTGTTTTTACTCGGCGGGTCTGCAAAATCCTGAAGCGACCCGATAGCTAACCGCCATCCGACTGTAATTATTGAGAGTCAAGCCCAAGAGTGGACAAGTTTCACTCGGAAGTCCGGCTGCGCTCTATCTCGACACCGACAGAAGCCATATCGGCGAAGATGTCGAGCTTCTCGACGCATATGCGGGCAAGCCGTACGCGGCGGTCGCGGAGACAGGCAGTGGCGATGCGCTCAGCAAGCGTTTCAATGAGCTTGACGTGACCGGACGCCACTATGGCGCGCACTGCCGTCGCCACCCGCTCGTAGTCGACAACGCGACTTAGCTGGTCCTGTCCAACGCTTCCCGGCGCGCCGACCGAGACCTGGCCGGGTGCGCCTTCGTCGTCAACGGCGAGATCGACATTGACGCGTATGCGCTGCGGCGCGTCGTGCTCGAAGCCGTGCACGCCGATGCTGGCGTCCAGGATCATGTCGCGCAGGAACACGTGGCGCTGCCCCGCTAGCGCGTCAGACAGGCGCTGGTTCATCGCTCGCTCCGGACGAGGAGCGTCGCCGGGTGACGCTCGGCCACCCGCGCCTGCCCGCCGAAGGCTCGCCTGATCGCCCGGCCGCCCACGGCCAGGCCGCGCCGGCCGCGAGCGAGCATGGGATAGAAGTTCAGGAAAGCGTGGAACACGCGGGTAACGCAATGATAGTCGGTCGGCACGCCGGCTTCGGTGAGGGCGGCGGCGTACTCCGCTCCCTCGTCACGCAGCGGATCGTATTCGGCGGTGACGATGCAGGCTGGCGGCAGCCCGGCCAGGCTTGCCGCCGCGATCGGGGCGAAGCGCGTGTCCGCCCGATGCGCGTTCTCGTCGATGTAGCGGGCCATATACCAGTGCATCAGCGCGGTGGTGAGCAGGTAGCCGTCGGCGTAGAGCTCGTGCGAGGGCACCGGCCGGCCGCCATGCGTGGTCGGATAGAACAGCAGCTGGAAGCGGATCGCCGGACCGGCACGATCCCGCGCCAGTTGGGCGATGACGGCGGCGAGATTGCCGCCGGCGCTGTCGCCGGCGACGGCGATCGGCAGATTAGGCAAGCCGAGCGCCGCCTGGTTGGCTGCCAGCCAGACCAGCGCCGCATAGGCGTCCTCCACCGCCGCCGGAAACGGGTGCTCGGGCGCCAGCCGGTAGTCGATCGACAGCACCGCCGTGCGCGAGGCGCTCGCGAGGCGGCAGCAGATGCCATCATGCGAGTTCAGGCCGCAATGCACGAACCCGCCGCCATGGATGAACAAGGTGACGCCGAGCGGCGCGCCCCGCCGCAGGCCTCGCGGCCAATACAGACGCGCCGGCATCGGCCCCGCCGCGCCTGGCACGACAAGCTCCCGCACCGACGCGACGCCGAGCCGCGGCAGCCAGAGCGGCAGCACCGCACGGTCGGTTGCGGCGCGCAGCAATGACAGATCGTCCGGCATCGGCCCGGTGAAGCCTTGCGCCGTCAGCAGCCGCAGCAATCCGCGCGAGACGAGGGTGAGCGCCATCAGCCGCGCCGCTTGCCCTCACGACGCGTGGTCCGTTCACCGCCGCTCCTCGGCGTGGCCCTGCCACCGCGCCGCCTGTCCGGATCATAACCGCCGCCGCCTGGGCCGAGCGGCTCGGGCGTGCGGTCGCGCCGCGTCCTTGGCGAGGCGGAGGGGGCGGGCGGCTCGAGCCCGAGCTCCAGCGCCTCCAGCCGCTTCAGCTCGTCGCGCAACCTTGCCGCCGTCTCGAACTCCAGATCCGCCGCCGCGGCGCGCATGCGTTTCTCGATGTCGGCGATCGAGGATTTCAGGTCGCGCCCCACCATGTCGGTGATGCCGGCATCCTTTACCGGCGCGACCGTCACGTAGTCCTGCTCGAACACCGAGGACAGCGCCTCGCCGATGTGCTTCCTCACCGATTGCGGCGTGATGCCGTGCGCCTCGTTCCACGCGACCTGCTTGATCCGCCGCCGCTCGGTCTCCTCGATCGCGAAACGCAAGGACCCCGTCATCACGTCGGCGTACAGGATCACCCGGCCGTCGACGTTGCGCGCCGCCCGCCCGATCGTCTGCACAAGCGAGGTCTGCGAGCGCAGGAAGCCCTCCTTGTCGGCATCCAGGATCGCGACCAGCGCGCATTCGGGGATGTCGAGCCCCTCGCGCAGCAGGTTGATGCCGACCAGCACGTCGAACACGCCGAGCCGCAGGTCGCGGATGATCTCGATGCGCTCCAGGGTGTCCACGTCGCTGTGCAGGTAGCGCACCTTGACGCCGTGCTCGGTGAGGTACTCGGTCAAATCCTCGCTCATCCGCTTGGTGAGCGTGGTCACCAGCGTGCGGGCGCCCCGGGCGGTGGTCGCGCGGATCTCGGCCAGCACGTCGTCGACCTGCCTTTCGACGGGACGGATTTCGGTCACCGGGTCGATGAGCCCGGTGGGGCGGATCACCTGCTCGGCGAAGGCGCCGGCGGTGCGCTCCATCTCCCACGGCCCGGGCGTTGCCGAGACGAACACCGTCTGCGGCCGGAAACTCTCCCACTCCTCGAATTTCAGCGGCCGGTTGTCGGTGCAGGAGGGCAGCCGGAAGCCGAACTCCGCCAGGATCGACTTGCGGGCGTAGTCGCCGCGCTGCATGCCGCCGATCTGCGGCACAGTGACGTGGCTCTCATCGACGATCAGCAAGGCGTTCTCCGGCAGGTATTCGAACAGCGTCGGCGGCGGCTCGCCCTGCTTGCGCCCCGACAGATAGCGCGAATAGTTCTCGATGCCTTTGCAGGCGCCGGTGGTCTCCATCATCTCGAGGTCGAAGGTGGTGCGCTGCTGCAGCCGCTCGGCCTCGAGCAGCTTGCCGCCCGCGACCAGCTCGTCGAGACGATCCTTCAGCTCCTGCTTGATGGCGCCGAACGCCTGCTGCAGCGTCGGGCGCGGCGTCACGTAGTGGCTGTTGGCGTAGATGTGCACCTCGCCGAGATCGGCGGTCTTCTCGCCGGTCAGCGGATCGAACTCGGTGATGCTCTCGATCTCGTCGCCGAACAGGGTGATGCGCCAGGCGCGGTCCTCGCAGTGGCTCGGATAGACGTCGACCACCTCGCCGCGCAGACGGAAGCTGCCGCGCGCGAACGCGACGTCGTTGCGCTTATACTGCAGCTCCACCAAGCCCTTGGCCAAGGTATCGCGGTCGATGGCGCCGCCCGCCTCGAGCCGGATCACCATGCGCGAATAGGTCTCGACCGAGCCGATGCCGTAGATGCACGACACCGAGGCGACGATGATGACGTCGTTGCGCTCGAGCAGCGCCTGCGTCGCGGCATGGCGCATGCGGTCGATCTGCTCGTTGATCTGGCTGTCCTTCTCGATATACGTGTCGGTGCGCGGAACGTAGGCTTCCGGCTGGAAGTAGTCGTAGTAGCTGACGAAATACTCGACCGCGTTATTCGGGAAAAAGGACTTCATCTCGCCGTAGAGCTGCGCCGCCAACGTCTTGTTGGGTGCGAGGATCAGCGTCGGCCGCTGCACCGCCTCGATCACCTTGGCCATGGTGAAGGTCTTGCCCGAGCCGGTGACGCCCAGCAGCACCTGGTCGCGCTCGCCGCCCGTGACACCCGCCGTCAGCTCGCGTATCGCCGCCGGCTGATCGCCCGCCGGCTCATAGTCCGACGTGATGACCATGCGGTGTGTGAGCGGCTTCACCGGCTGGCGTATCGGCGTGAACGTGACCGGCGCCGGTTCCGGCTTCCGCTTGGCGGGTTTCAGCGGCGATGGCAGGCGCGGGGCGTGCAGTGCATCGTCGAGGGTGTCGGTGTCGAGGGTGTGGGACATCAGCGGCTCCTTGGTCCACAGATGGTTCCTGTGGCCGGCCATGCAAACCGCAGGAGGGTGCCACCGCTTGCTGAAAGCCTCGCCGGGCGCAATATCACGCGCATGCAGCGGCTCGGCGCGACCCCCACCAGTGCTCTGCCGATGGCGACCGAGGTGGTAGTGGCGATCGCGCTCGTGTTTCTGCCGCTGGCGATACCACGCGACACGCTGCTTGATCTGCCGGCACAGCACCAGACGGAGCCGCCATGCGCAACGCCGCCATCCTGATCGCCGCGGTGCTGCTGCTCGCCGCGGGGAACGCCGGCGTGCAGGTGCAGCAGGCCTGGGCGCGCGCCACCGCTCCGGGCCAGACCACCGGCGCGATCTATGCGACGCTGCTCAGCACGCAGGCCGACACGCTGCTCGGCGTCAGCAGCACGGCGGCCGATGCGGCCATGCTGCACCGGGAGGTGACGCATGGCGGGATGGCGAGCATGCAGGCGATAGAGGCGGGCCTCGCCTTGCCGGCAAACCGCCCGGTCGCGCTCTCGCCGGGCGGCAGGCACATCATGCTGATGGGGCTGAAGCAGCCGCTCGTCGCCGGCGCCAGCGTGCCGGTCGTGCTGCGCTTTGCCAAAGCAGGCAACGTCGCGATCAGCGTCCCGGTCGAGCCGCTCGGTGCCACCGGCCCGACCATTGGTCCGTCCACTGGCGCGACGCCGGCGCCGTGAGACGCTTGCTGATCCTGACCGCCCTGCCGGTCGTCGCCGCACTCATCCTCGGCTTTGTCGTCGTCCGCTTCGGGCCGGGCCTCGCGCATGACGACGGCGGCGCAGCGGCGATTGGCGGCCCGTTCACCCTGACCGACGGCGCCGGCAGGACCGTCACCCAGCGTGATTTCAGGGGCCGCTGGATGCTGGTGTATTTCGGCTACACGCATTGTCCCGACGCCTGCCCGATGACGCTGAACGCGATCGCCCTGGCGCTGGCGAAACTTCCGGCGGCGGCGCGTGCCAAGATCGCGCCGGTGTTCATCACCGTCGACCCCGCGCGCGACACGCCGGCGCTCATGCAGTCCTACGCACGCGCGTTCGATCCTCAGATTACCGGCCTGTCCGGCACGGTGTCGCAAGTCACCAGCGCCGAGCAGGAATATCACGTCTACGCACAGCGGCACGAGATCAAGGGCGCCGCGGCGGGTGACTACGAAATGGACCACAGCTCGGTGGTCTACGTGATGAAGCCGGACGGCTCGTTCGCGACCGTGCTGGACGACGCCATGCCGCCCGAGGAGATGGCCCATCGCCTGGTGGCGCTCGAGGGATAGCCGGATCCGTCTACCCGTTTCGCAACAGCGCCAGCGCCGCCCTCACCGTTTCCTCGATCGTCCCATGCACGACAACGGTGTAGGGCCGCTCCTCCGGCCCCGGCTCCTCAAGCGTCGCGAGTTGGCTGTCGAGCAGGTCAGGCGGCATGAAGTGGCCGGTACGCTCGTGCACGCGCGCCTCGAGCACGGCCCGGCTGGCCTTGAGGTAGAGCAGTCGGACCCCGCCATCGCCAGTCACCAGCATCTCGCGATAGCTCCGCTTGAGCGCCGAGCAGGTGACGATGCCGGGTTGCCCGGCAGTCCGGCGCGCGCGTATCCAGGCGGCGATCACGCGCAGCCACGGCTCACGGTCGACGTCGTCAAGCGGAATGCCGGCGTGCATCTTCTGCACGTTCGACGGCGGATGCAGCTCGTCGCCTTCCTGGAACGGCCAGTGCAGGCGCTCGTTCAAGGCCAGGGCGATGGTGCTCTTGCCGGAACCCGAAACGCCCATGGCGATCAGCACCTGCTCCGGAACGCCGCCCTCCGCGATGTCAGCGGTCAATCACTGACCCGCCGCAGCCTTGTCGAGAAACCAGTGCAGCTCCCCGATGGTGCTGATACGTGCCGCCGGCTGCGTCATGTCGCGCGCGATGACGCGGCCGAGCACCGCCTGCTTGGCGGCTCCGGCGACCAGGAACGCGATGATGCCGCTCGCCGCGAGCGCCGGGTAGGTGAGGGTGAGGCGGGGCTGCGGCACGCCCTCCGTCACCGGCGCGACCCAGGCTATGCTCTCCTGCAACGCCGCGCTGCCGGGAAACAACGACGCCGTGTGACCATTCTCGCCGAGCCCGAGGAGGATCACGTTGAACAGCGGCCGCGAGACGTCGAGGTCGTCCTCGCCGTAATACGTCTGCAGCTCGGTCGCGTAACGCCGCGCCGCTTCGGACGGCGTGCCGGTGACCGGCATCGGATGTATGTTCACGCTCGGGATCGCGATGTGGTCAAGCAGTGCCGTCCGGGTCATCCGGTAGTTGCTATCGGCGCTGTCATGGGGGACGAAGCGCTCGTCGCCCCAGAACAGATGCGTCCGCGCCCAAGGGAAACGCTCGCGATACGTTTCGGTCGCGAGGATCTCGAACAGTCGCTTCGGCGTCGAGCCGCCGGAAAGGCAAAGTGTGAAACGCCCAGTCGATCGCTCGGCGGTTTCGGTAAGCCACAACGCCACATGGCTCGCGAGCTGCTCGGGATCGTTCAGCACCGTGCTGTTATGGATGTGCATCAGCTTGCTCCCAAGACGAAGCGATGCACGGCATTGGCAAAACCCTCGTCCTCGGACGAGGTGCTGACCTCGTCCGCCGCCGCCTTTACCTCGTCGCCCGCGTTGCCCATGGCGATCGACAGCCCGCCGCGGCGGAACATCAGCATGTCGTTCGGCTGGTCGCCGATGGTGGCGAACTCATCCGCCGGCAGGTTCAGCATCTTTGCGAGCTGGACGACCACGTCGCCCTTGTTCGCATGCGGGTGCGTCACATCGAGATAGTACGGCTGCGAGCGCGCCGCCGACGCCCGATCGCCGAGCGCCTCCTGCGCCTGCTTCTCGACCCGCTTCATCAGCTCGAGGTCATCGCTGACGCCGACGATCTTCACCGCCTGGTCCAGCGCGTCGCCGAAATCGCCGCGCTCGATCGGCGGAAACTTCACCGTCCATTCCTCGCGCGCGACGTGCGGCGCATCCTTCTTGTGAACGATCCAGTCGTCGCCGCTATACACCCAGGCATCGAGCCCGGCGCGCAGGATCATCTCGACCGCGGTGTCCGCGACATCGCGCGGCAGGGTGCGCGCCTCGATGATCGACATGTCGGGCTGCACGAACAGCCCGCCGTTGAAGCCGGCGATCGGGGTCTCGATGGCGAGCGGCCCGATCAGCATCGCCATGCCCTTCGGCGGCCGGCCGGAGGTGACCGCAAAGCCGATGCCGCGCTCGTGCAGCGCACGCACCGCGGCGATCGCCTGCTCGGTCAGCGTCTTCTCCTTGGTGACGAGCGTGCCGTCGACATCGGCAAGCAGCAGCGAGACTTTCCTTGCCATCGATCTTCCCCTCAGGCTCTGGTTGCACGTGCGCTCGGCGCGCGCGGCAGCAGCAGAGTTTCGACGGCGTGGGCGAAACCCTCCTCCTGGTTGCTGCGCGTCGTCGCAGTCGCGCGCGCCTTTACCGCGTCGGGCGCGTTGCCCATGGCGATCGAAAACGCCGCGACGTCGAACATCGGCACGTCGTTCGTCATGTCGCCGATGCAGGCAGTCTCGTCCAACGCGATGCCGAGCAGCTCGGCGATGTCGCGCACCGCGCGACCCTTGTTGGCATCGGGATGTGTCACGTCGAGGTAGTATCTCTGGCTGAGATGGGCGGCGACCTGGCCGCCCATCTCCCGCTGCAGCTCGGCCTCGGCCTCGGCGAGCGCCGCGAAGTCCTCGCTCGACGCCATCAGCTTGCCAAGCCGGCCGAGATAGGGCGCGAAATCGTCGACGACCGTCGGCTCGAGCTTCACCGTGGCCCGCTCGAGCGGGACGTAGTGACCATCGGGGTTGTTCAAGATCCAGGCGTCGGCGGTGAACAGCCAAAGGTCGACGCGGTGGCCCGCGAGGCGCGTGATCGCCTGCCGCACCGTCGCCTCGGCGAGCAGCATCTGCTGCAGGATGCTGCCGTCGGCACCGATCAGCATGCCGCCGTTAAAGGCGCCACGCGGCGTCTCGAGCCCGAGGGGTTTCGCGAACGCCTCGAGCCCGTGCGGCGGCCGCGAACTGGTCAGCGCCAGCGCGATGCCCGCATCACGCAAACGTCCGGCGGCCTCGACCGCCGCCGTCGTCAGGCGCTTGTCGTCGGTCACCAACGTGCCGTCCACGTCGGCGACGAGCAGGCGCGTGACGCCGCTCACCGCGACAGGTTCCGCCAGTGCCGGCCATCCTCGGCCAGCAGCGCATCGGATTTTGCCGGGCCGGCGCTGCCGACGGCGTAGGGATGCACGTGGATGTGACCGGCCTGCCAGGCATCGAGCGCCGGCTGCACGATCTTCCAGCCGGCCTCGACATTGTCGGCGCGCTGGAACAACGTCGCATCGCCGATCAGGCAATCGTAGATCAGCGTCTCGTAGCCGGTGCTTGGCCCGGCCTTGAAGTAGTCCTCGTAATTGAAGTCCATGCGCACGCCGCCAAGCCGCACCATCGGCCCGGGAATCTTGGCGCTGAACTGCAGGGACACGCTCTCCTGCGGCTGGATGTGCAGCACCAGCACGTTGGCGGCGAGTTTTTCCACCGGCGTGTCGCGGAACAGCGCGAACGGCGCCTGCTTGAAATGGATGGCGATCTCGCTCTTGCGCTGCGCCAGCCGTTTTCCGGTGCGTATGTAAAACGGCACGCCGGCCCAGCGCCAGTTGTCGATCGTGAGCTTCATCGCAATGAAGGTCTCGGTGCTGGAGTTCGGATCGACGTCCGGCTCGGCCCGGTAATCCGGCAGCGTCTCGCCGAACAGGGTGCCGGCGCGATACTGTCCGCGTATCACCTGGCGCAGCGCTTCGCGACCGTTGAACGGATGGACGGCGTTCAACACCTTCGACTTCTCGTCGCGCACCGCATCGGCGTCAAACGAAGTTGGCGCCTCCATCGCCACCATGGATAGCAACTGGAAAATGTGGTTGGGCACCATGTCGCGCAACGCGCCGGCGCCCTCGTAGAACTTGCCGCGACGCTCGACGCCCACCGTCTCGGCCACAGTGATCTGCACATGGTCAATATTGTCGCGCTTCCAGATCGGCTCAAACAAGCCGTTCGAGAAGCGCAGCGCCAAGATGTTTTGCACCGTCTCCTTGCCGAGATAGTGGTCGATGCGAAAGATCTGGCTCTCGTCCAGCGATTTCAGGATGCGCGTGTTGAGCGCCCGCGCCGAGGCGAGGTCGTGGCCGAACGGCTTTTCAATCACCACGCGGCGATAGCAGTCCTCGCTCTCGCGTGTCAGCTCCGCCTCGGCAAGCCTGTCGATGATCGGGCCGAAGAAGCGGTCGGCCACGGCAAGATAGAACACCGCCGAGCAATGGCCATCGTGAAGTCGTGCGGCCAAACGCTGGTAGATTTGCGGATCGTCGAAATCGCCCTGCTCATAGCTGATGCGCTCGCGCAGCCAGCTCCAGGCGACGTGGTCAAGAGTGACGGCGTGTTTCGCACGCTCGGCGACAAAATGCTGCATCGTATCGGCAAGCCGGTCGCGAAACGCCTCGTCCTGCTCGTCGACGCGGTCGACGCCGATGACGCGGAACGGATCGGGCAGCAATCCGGCAACGCGAAGATTGTAGATCGCCGGCATCAGAAGCCGCCGCGTGAGATCTCCCGCGGCACCGAAGATGACGATCGTGCAGGCGGGTGCGGCCGCCGCGCGGGCGAGTTCCGAAGGATCATCGGCCAGCATCGAGCCAGGCAGATTGTCCATCATCGACGTCGAGCCCGCTTATTTCGGCTCGACATGGCCGCCGAATTTGAAACGCATCGCCGACAGCAGCTTCTCACCGAACGTGTTGCCGCTCCGGCTGCGGAAACGCGCAAACAGGGACGCGGCGAGCACCGGCACCGGCACCGCCTCCTCGACCGCCGCCTCGATCGTCCAGCGCCCCTCGCCGCTGTCGGAGACCTCACCCGAGTAGTTCGACAGGCTCTCGTTTTCGGCGAGCGCCGCAGCCGTCAGGTCGAGCAGCCAGGACGAGATCACGCTGCCGCGCCGCCACACCTCGGCGACGTCGGCGATGTCGAGGGTGAACCGCTCGTCCTCGGGCAGCGCCGTCGACTGCTTGTTCTTCAGAACGTCGAAACCTTCGGCGTAGGCCTGCATCATGCCGTATTCGATGCCGTTATGGACCATCTTCACGAAGTGGCCCGAGCCCGCCGGGCCACAATACATGTAGCCCTTTTCGGGCCGTGCGTCGCGCCCGTCGCGGCTCTCGGTCCTGTCGATGCTGCCGAGCCCGGGCGCGAGAGTTGCAAAGATCGGGTCCAGCCGCTGAACCGTCTCGGCGGGTCCGCCGATCATCATGCAGTAACCACGTTGCAAGCCCCACACGCCGCCTGACGTGCCGACATCGACGTATCCGATGCCACGCTCGCGCAGCGTTTTCGCGCGGCGTATGTCATCCTTGTAGAAGGAATTGCCGCCATCGATGACGGTATCACCCGCCTCGAGCAGACCGGCAAGCCGCTCGACCGTCTGCTCGGTGATCGTGCCGGCCGGCAGCATCACCCAGACGGCGCGCGGTTTGGCTAGACTTTGCACCAAAGCCTCGATGCTGTCCGCGCCTTGCGCGCCGCTTGCGGTAATCTTCTTGACCGCATCGGCGCTGGCGTCGAACACGACCGTGGTATGCTTGCTGCGCATCAGGCGCAGCGCGATGTTGCCGCCCATCCGGCCGAGGCCGATGACACCGAGTTCCATGCTGCTCTCCGCCGGCAAGGGTCGTGAAACCAGCCGCGCCCAAAACGCGACTGGTCAGTTCAGGCGGTCGCCGCTCGCACGGCGGCTGACAGGCGCTGCAGACCGCTATCGAGGTCGCCGGTGATGTGCGCGCGCAGCGCCCGCCGCCCACGCTCCAGCAGCACGTCGAAGTCGCCGCGCGCCTGCGCCGCCTTTACCGTGCCGAAGCTGTAGCGCTCGCCAGGCACGTCTACATCGGCCGCGTCCTCTGCGGTAATCTGCAGGAACACGCCGCTATTGGGGCCACCCTTGTAGGCCTGCCCGGTCGAGTGCAGAAAGCGCGGCCCGAACTCGGCGACGGTCGCAACGTGTTTTGCATCACGCACGGCAAGCCGAAGCGATTGCAGCGCCTCGCGATGTGGCGTGTTGCGCTCGATATAGGCAAGCAGCGCCACATAGTCCCCGGCGCCAACGCGGTCGAAGTGCCGCCTCAGCACGCCCTCGAGGTCGTCAGCGCGCAACGCCTCGGCAGATTTCGCATCCGCATAAAGAGCGATCCCGTCCAGCGTCGCAAACGGCGTCTCGGGCGGCAGGCTGCCCGAGCTTGCATAGGCGTCGGTCAGCTTCTTCGTCTCGATCTTGCTTGCCTCGACATCCGGCTGGTTGAAGGCGTTGATGCCGATGACGCTGCCGGCGACCGCGGTTGCGAACTCCCAGAGAAAGAACTGCTGCGCGATCTCGACATGCCCGTCGATGCCGACCCGCACCACCGGCTGGCCCGCCTTCTCCAACGCCTCGATCGCTTTTTCCTGAGCCGCGTCGACCTGATCATTGAGGCGCAGATAGGCAAATAGCCGGTCGTTGCCGTAATGAACAGCCGGAGCCGGCGTCTCGCCATCCACCGGAATTATGCCGTGGCCCTGCTTGCCGGTGCTCTCCGCCAACAACTGCTCGAGCCAGGCACCCAGGTCGTCAATGCCAGGCGAGGCAAAGATCGTCACCTTGTCGCGCCCGCTTTTCGCCGCGACGCCGAGCACGGTGCCGAGTTGCACGCCCGGATTGCTGGACGGCGGCGTGCCGGCGCTGCAGGCGGTCACCATGCGCGCGGCGCTCTGCAAGAATTGCTTCACATCGACGCCCGCCGCCGCCGCAGGCACCAAGCCGAAATTCGACAGCACCGAGTAGCGGCCGCCGATCGCCTTGTCGCCGTAGAAGATCTTGCGGAAGCCATCCCGCTCGGCAACCTGCTGCATGTGCGAACCGGGATCGGTGATCGCGACGAAATGCGAGCCCGCCTGGTCGGCCCCGACCGCCTGACGCATACGGTCAAAGAAATACGCCCTAAGGATGTTCGGCTCGAGCGTGCCGCCCGACTTGCTGGCGACGATCACCAGCGTCTTTGCCAGATCGACCTTGCGCTCGAACGTCACCACCTGCTGCGGATCGGTGCTGTCCAGCACGTGCAGTTCGGGCCAGCCGCCACGATGGCCAAAGGTCTCGGCGATCACTTCAGGACCAAGGCTCGAACCGCCCATGCCGAGCAGCAGCACATGGCTGAACCCAGCATTTTTGACGTCCGCCTGGAATGCGAGCAGATCGTCGACATGCGCCGTCCGTTCGGCAACGACGTCGAGCCAGGCGAGCCACTTGCCTTCGTCCTCGCCGCTCCACAGTTCGGGCTTGCGCGCCCAGAGGTCACGCACGCTGCCCTTGCTGCGCCAGGCGTCGCGCTCCGCCTCCACCTGCTTGCCGAGCGCCTCCGGCAGGCTGGCTTTCACCGTCGCCAGCTTGCTGCCAAGCAGCGCCACCCGTTTCGTCGCGACGGCGCCGAGCAACGCGTCAGCCGCCTCGGCGAACAGCCTTACGCCATCGGTGACCAGCCCGTGAGCCACACCCTCAAGATCAAGTCCTAGACGCTCCGCCGTAGCCAGAACATCGCGTGCGCCGTCGATATCTTCGATCAGGGAGGCGCGTGGCCGGCCATGGTCGCGAAACGCATCCATCGTCGCCGGCGGAATGGTGTTGACCGTGTCGGCGCCGATCAACTCGTCGACATACAGCACGTCGCTATAAGCCTTGTCCTTGGTCCCGGTGCTGGCCCAGAGCAGACGCTGCGGGTTGGCGCCCTTTGCAGCGAGCGCCTTCCAGCGGTCAGACTGCACGAACTCCAGATACCATTGATACGCCATGCGCGCATTGGCGATCGCGACCTTGCCGCGTATGCGCTTGAGGTCGCTCTCGTCCCTGTCGCCCGATTTCAGACGCTCATCGATTTTCTTGTCGATCACGCCGTCAATCCGGCTGACGAAAAAACTCGCGACCGAGCCGATGCGGCTGATGTCCTCACCCTTGCTCACGCGCGCCTCGAGGCCCTCGACATAGGCGATCGCGACGTCGCGGTAGGCCTGCTGCGAGAACAGCAGCGTCACATTGATCGACAACCCGTCGGTGATCAGCTGACGGATTGCAGGCGTGCCTTGATCGGTACCGGGGACCTTGACCATCAGGTTAGGACGGTCGACCCACGACCAGAGCCGGCGCGCCTCGGCTATCGTGTCCTCGGTCTTGAGCGCGAGATAAGGCGAAACCTCCAGGCTGACATAGCCGTCGAGCCCCTCTGTCGCCTCGTAGACCGGCTTCAGCACCGCAGTGGCGTTGCGTATGTCCTCGACCGCCATCGTTTCGTAGATCGACTGGGCGTCGTGCTCGCCAGACTCGGCAAGCTGCTTGAACTGCTCGTCGTAATCCGAACCCGACCCCATCGCTTTTTCGAAAATCGACGGGTTTGAGGTGACGCCCTTCAACCCGTCCTCGTCGACGAGCTTCTTCAGGCTGCCATCGGCGATGAAACCACGCCGAATGAAATCGAGCCAGGGCGACTGGTGGAACTGCTCGAGCGCCTTGAGCGGGCTCGGTGTCGCGCTCGCATCGCCGCTCGCGGTTTGCGCGGAGTTCTGAATGCCGTCCATTTTCTGTCTCCGTCAGGCGTGTCGCCGTCCCGGCGTTCGTCAGACCTGGCTGCGCGCCTGCTTGCGCGCGGCCTCCGTGACCGCCTTCGCCGTGAAGCCGAATTTGGTAAGCAGCGCCGGCAGCGGTGCGGATGCGCCAAAGGTGTGCATGCCGATAATCGCACCGGTCAGCCCCGCATACCGGTCCCAACCCGTCATCGCCGCCTGCTCGACGGTGACCCGCGCCGTAATGTGCTTCGGCAACACGCTGTCCCGATACTCGGCAGGTTGCTGCTCAAAGAGATCAAAGCTCGGCATGGATACGATGCGGCTGCGTATACCCTCTTGCTGCAATGTCTCGTGCGCCTCGATGATCAGGTGCACCTCGCTGCCGGTGGCGATAAGGATCACCTCCGGCTCGCCCTGGCAGTCACCAAGTATGTAACCGCCCTGCGCGACTCCCTTGGCGGAGGCGTATTTCGTGCGGTCGATCGTCGGCAGCGCCTGGCGAGACAGGGCGAGCGCCGCCGGACGCTCCTTCATCGGCATGATGACCCGCCAGGCTTCCGCGACCTCGTTCGCGTCGGCTGGGCGGAATAGCGCCAGGCCCGGCACCGCACGCAGCGAGACCAGCTGCTCGATCGGCTGATGCGTCGGCCCATCCTCGCCGACGCCGATCGAGTCGTGCGTAAAGATATAGATTACCGGCAGTTCCATGATCGCCGAAAGCCGTATCGGCGCCTTCATGTAGTCGCTGAAAATCAGGAACCCGGAGCCATACGGGCGCAAGGCCGTCGTCGCCATGCCGTTGCAGATCGACCCCATCGCATGCTCGCGAATGCCGAAATGCATGTTGCGCCCGGCATAGTTGTCGCTTTCGAAACTGCCGGCACCCTCGAACTTGAGGTCGCTTTTGGTCGATGGCGACAAGTCCGCTGCCCCGCCCATCAACCAGGGCACGCGTCTGGCGATTGCGTTCAGCACCTTTTGCGAGCTGTCACGCGACGCGACCCCCTTGGCGTCGGCATCAAAGCTCGGGATGTCGCTGTCCCAGCCTTGCGGCAACTCATGCTCGCGTATCAGGTCGAGTTCGGCCGCCAGCTCGGGATACTCGCGGCGGTACGCGGCCAGCCTCTCCTCCCAGGCGGCGCGCAGATTTGCGCCGCGCGCCCCGATGCCTTGCTGAAAATGCTCGTAGACGCCGTCCGGAACGAGAAACGAGGCATCCTCCGGCCAGCCATACGAGCGCTTCGCACCGCGCACCTCATCGTCGCCCAGCGGCTCCCCATGCGCCTCGCGCGTGCCCGCCTTCTTAGGCGCGCCGAACCCGATCTGGCTGTGAACCAGGATGAAGGAAGGCCGATCCGTCACCGCCTTCGCGCGCTCGAGCGCCGCGGCTATGGCGGCGGTGTCGTTCGCATCCGCTACCACCTGGGTGTCCCAGCCATAGGCGCGGAAGCGCGCCGCGACGTCCTCGTCGAAGGCGAGATCGGTGCTGCCCTCGATGGTGATGCGATTGCTGTCGTAGACCCAGGTAAGGTTGCCGAGCTTGAGGTGCCCGGCCGTCGATGCCGCCTCGGCGCTGACGCCTTCCATCATGTCGCCGTCGCCGCACAGCACCCAGGTGTGGAAGTCGAACAGCTCGAAGCCCGGCTTGTTGTAGCGGCTCGCGAATACCTTGCCCGCCACCGCCATGCCGACCGAATTGCCACAGCCTTGCCCAAGCGGCCCGGTCGTCGTCTCGACGCCGGAGGTCATGCGGTATTCGGGGTGCCCGGGCGTCTTGCTGTCCGCCTGGCGGAACTGCTTCAGGTCGTCGATCGTGAGCGACGGCGCGGCATCACTCTCGCCCTCGCTGGTGCTCTTCACCCCGGCAAGATGGATCAACGAATACAGCAGCATAGAGGCGTGCCCGACGGAGAGCACGAAGCGGTCTCGGTTCGGCCAGTTCGGCGCCGCAGGGTCGTAGCGCAGCATACCTTGCCAGAGCGTGTAGGCCACCGGCGCCAGGCCCATCGGCGTGCCGGGATGGCCGGACTTCGCCTTCTGCACCGCGTCCATCGACAACGTCCGTATGGTGTCGATGCAGATCAGGTCGATGTCGCCGCCCGACAGCAACGAGCCGGAGCTGCCGCCGCCGGCATCCGGGGCACGGAGGAGGGACGTGACGCTCGGTGAGGGTATGGTCATGCAGCGGCTCCAGCAAGCGAGACAGGGCGCGCCGGCGCGGAGTTCTCCGCGAGCGTCGCCCATCCCGCCGGCTGTACTGACGCTCCAGCCCCGGCAGGAGTTTCGACGCCAAGCTCCGCAAAGCGGATGATGGCTGTCTGGCCAGCACCCATCGCACGAGTGCGATGAGTGCCGACGTTGGGTCAGTGAACCCGAGTCACCTCTTGCCTAACCTTGCGCAAGCTTTGAGCAACGCCTTCGGCACAGCCCGCTAGAGCGCTTTCAGGCTGACCGTATCCGGTCAGCGCGCTCTAGCGTTTTGTTTTGCGAGCAGTTTTACCGCCCGGAGTGATTCCACTCCGGGCGATACTGCTCTAGGAGCCTGTCCGGCAATGATCCATAGCGGGATCACGATCGGCTGTTT
>CAXTSD010000011.1:0-20183 GCA_964246775.1 uncultured Acetobacteraceae bacterium
GCCGAGCACGGTGCCGATGGTGGCGCCGGTGCCGGCGCCGCTGCCCGCCTCCTCCGCGCCTTCCGTGGCGGTGCCGCGATGGGCGGGGTCACCGCCGACGATGCTGATGTCGCTATGCGGCACACCGGCCGCCTCAAGCTTCTGCACGACGCTCACGGCTGCATCATGGGTGTCATACAGCCGGGTGATGGTACGCGTTGCCATGGATCGATCTCCTGTTCGGCAACCGGCCGGAAGCCGGATGCTCGTTGTCGCGAACGCGCCTCATACCAGGTCACGCTGATCGCGACCCCTGGTATGAGAGTCTTTGTCTCGCGCGCCGCCGGCCGCCAACCCGGCGCGCATACCAACGCTCAGTGGGTGCCGACGTTGCCCTTGTAGTCGAGCCAGGCGCTGACCGGGGCGCCGTCCTTCTTGGCATTGGCCGTCCAGACGCCGTTCGCATCCTTCTTCAGATCGCTCACGTCGGTGTAGCCATGCCTCGCGAACCGGCGACGCGCCTCGCCACGGGTGAAGCTGTTGGCGCCCTTCGCCGGCTGGGTGGCCATGGCGCTGCTGGTGCTGACCGCTGGGTTGTGGTCTGTACTGATGGCGGCGGTGCTTGCTGCGCCGCCTGGCGTCGGTCCGCCAACGGTGGTGCCGGGCGTTACCGCCGAGGTGCCGGAGTTGCCGGCCATGCCGCCGCCCGACGCGGTGCCGCCGGCCGCCGTGTCGCCATTCGTCGTCGTGCCGGTGGTGGTTCCGGGCGAATTGGTCGGCGCGGCGGTCGTCTGGGCGCGGCCGAGCGGCGCGAAGGCGAACGCGGCCAGCAGCGTGGCGGCCACGAGGCCGGGCGGGTGGGCTTTCATGCGCATATCCTCTGATCTGTCGCTGTCCCGGCAGGGTGCCGGTGCCAGTTCCTGAGCGAACGTCCCGCCCGCGAGACAGTTCAGCGAAACGGTTGCAATCTCGGCGCGGCCTTCCGGCCGTCGGCGTCACGCGCGCGAGCGGCGAGATGGTTTGGCGGCGGTTGAGGCAGCGCCGGCGGCGGCGGTCTCCGGCGGCAGATCCTCTTCCAGGATCGTGATGTGCAGCGAGTAGGAGATCTCGCCATCCTCGTCATCGCGATGCAGCGTGCCGAGGAACTCGTCCCCGACCAGCACCTCGACCGAGGCGCCGCGCTTCTTCGGTGCGTCGACCCGAAGATGTTCATTGTGCAGGGTCAGGCGCAGATAGGCCTGCACGCGCGCAATCTCGGTCGGCTTCATGATGCTTCTAACCCCCGTGACGCCCCCGCCCTGCCCGCGTGTTCCGGGCGTGCCTTGACTGAACGTTCGCAAACCCGCCGGTTGCACCCGGCCCGGCGGGTTGATGCGCCGCCCGCCAGGTTCGGCCAGCAGGCGAGCGGCGTCGTGCCGCGACGAGCAACCCACCCGTCACACGCAGGTTGATGCCGTAGGCGGAACGGAGCTCAGCGTGTGCGACCTCGTGGTGCTGGACGATGACGAGCTGGTCCGAGTGACCCTCGGCGAGGCGTTGCGCGAGGCCGGCTACGTGGTCGCCGAAGCGGCGGCGCCGGCGGAGGCGCTCGCCACACTGCGCGCCGAGCCGGAGTGCCGGTTGCTGGTCACCGACCTGCATCTGGCCGGCCCTGGCGGCCCGCCAAGCGGGATCAGGCTCGCCGACCAGGCGCGTTCGCTGCGTCCCGGGCTCAGCGTCGTCTACATAACAGGGCGGCCGGACGTGCTGACCCCGATTGCGATCGGCGAATGCGACCGCTCGCTCAGCAAGCCCTTCCTGCCGGGAGCACTGGTCGACATGGTGAACGAGCTGCTCGTGCGGGAACGACGCTGATGCGTCCTGTAGCGCTGGTCTGGGTCGTCGGCATCGTTCTCGCGCTGCTGCTCTACGTGAGCGAGCCCGAGCACCTGCTCGACGGGCTCGCCTCGATGCTGGCGCAGCTCGGCGACAGTCTCGACACGCTGGTCGCCTCCTTCAGCGTGCAATCGTTCCTGATCATGCGGGCGCTGACGGTCGCCTTGTTCGTCGTCTTCGTCGCACTCGGGCTGATCGCCGCCGCGCGCGGCTTGCGCGCCAAGCGCACCCTGCTCGTCGTCAGCTTTCTCTATGCGGTGCTGCTCTGGCGCCCGATGGGTGGCGTGGTGACGGTGCGCAGTTGGCTGCTCGCCTTTGCCCTCGCTCTGGTCGCCGCCCTGGTCATGACGCGCCGGTTGCTTGCCTCCGACGCCCGCCCGATCGCGACGCTGCGCTGAGGCGGTGCGCAGGCCGGATCGAACGGGGATCGCCTCAATCGGCGGTCACCGCGGCCGCGGCGAGTGCGGCACTCGCCATCGCGCGATAGCGGCTCCTCGCGCCGTCGGTCAGCCGCTCCCAATCGCGGCTGAACAGCGGCAGTGTTGGATCATTCTCGACGATAGCCCGCGCCGCGGCTTCGACCCGCGCATAGGAGGCCTGCAGGCGGTCGGGCGGCAGGGCCGTCCTGTAAAGGCCGGTGGCCATCGGTGATCCATCCCCAAAAATTCTTGTTGCGGCAACGTTAAACGAGCGCATCGGCGAAGCAACAGCCATTCAGGGTTGCAAGGCCGGCATGGCCAAAGTGGCTGATCATGTAACGTTTTGGCCACGCAGGCAGTCCGGCCGGAGCAGGCGCAGCGACAGCGCGGTGCGATGCAGCCACGGCTCCGCCGCGAGGCGATGCCCGTGCAGCAGCAGCGTGAACAGGCACAAGGCAACCGCCGCGGCCAGCGCGACTCCCGGCCGTGCCCGCATCAGCCGGCGCGGCATCGGACCGCAGAGGCGCAGCATCAGCCACAAGCCGGCGACCCCGCACAGGCCGCCCACGACCACATCGGTCACGGTATGCACGCCGAGCAGCAGCCGCGACGCGCCGAAGATCAGCGCGAGGCCGCCGCCGCAGAGCAGCGCCACCGGCAGCGGGCGGAAGCGGCGCGATGCCGGCAGGGCGAGCAACCCTCCGTAGACGACAGCCGCGGCGGCGGTGTGCCCGCTCGGGCTGCGCAGCGTCGAGGCGAGGTCGCCGGGGCACGCGAACACGGCCAGCTTGCCGAGCAGGACCGCAGCAAACGTCGCGACCACGCCGACGCTCCAGGCGGCAGCGCCACGCGGCCAGCCTATCGCCGCCAGCATGACCGCGACAGCGAAGGCAAGCGGAAGCACCAGCGCCTGATCGGCGAAGTCGGTGACGAACAGGACGGCGTGCAGGAGGTTAGTGTCCCGGACCGGTTTGCATGGCGAGTGTCGTCCGCTTCGGCCTGTCCGGATGTCAGCCGCCTCGCCCGGCGGCCCGGAGTGCTGTCAGTAGCTGCCGCGCAGCAGCAAGACCACGACGATGATGATCAGCAGCAGCGGCAGCAAGCCGAGCCCATTGAAGCCGCCGCCGGCACCGCCGCCATACCAGCCCGAACGGTAGCCGTAGCCGCCGCCGCCCAGCGCGAGGATGATGAGGATGATGATCAGGATGGTGAGCACTGGCAGGATCCTCGGCTTGATGCTGGGCGACGCGTCCTGGCTAAGCGCAGCCCGCACGACAGCGCCTGACCGGCGCCGCCCGAAGGCGCAAGCCACGATAGCGAACATGCGGATGCTGGCGCAATCGTGTCGAAGGCGCAAGCTTAGGAGAAGCGGCGGCAGCCTGGACAGCGAGGCGTGTTCGTCGGAAATCCAGCCTCGTGCCGCGCGCCGTCGGCGCGTGCAGGAGAACTTAGCGATGGCAGAGATCCCACCCGATGCCGCGGCAGGCGAGGCGAGCGAGCCGGCGTTGCCGGACCGGCTCGCCGCCAATCCGCAAAGCCCGTTTCACGACGCGGCGGCGCTGCAACGCGGCGTCGGCATCCGGTTCAACGGGGCGGAAAAGACCAATGTGGAGGAGTATTGCGTCAGCGAAGGCTGGGTCCGCGTCGCTGTGGGCAAGACGCTCGATCGACGGGGCCAGCCGATGACGATCCGCCTGCAGGGCGCCGTCGTGCCGTATTGGCGTGACAGCGGCGGCGCCTGAGCGCCTCGCCCACCATCCGGTCTCGCATGGCGGCGAACGCCCGCTACGGCGTCGACCTGCGGCGGGTCGTTCTCGCCGACGCGGGGCAACTCGCCGCCCTGCTGGTCGAACGGCCGGACCAGCACGTGCTCGCGCGCCGCATCGAGCGCGTGCTGGCCGCCGAGACGGCGACCGGGCTGGTCGCGACCGATTACGATGGCACGCTGATCGGCATCATTACGCTGCACTGGCACGACCGGCTGCAAAGCGACGCGCCCGTCGCCACCATCACCAGCTTCATCGTCGCCGAGTCGGAGCGACGTCGCGGCGTCGGGCGCGTGCTGCTCAAGGCGGCATCGCAAGCGGCGCGGGCAGCCGGCTGCGACACGCTGCTGGTGCACCTGCCGGACGAGGCGGCAGCAACCCGCGAATTCTGCCGGCAGACCGGTTTCGTGAAATACGGTGACGCCTTCAGCCGCACTCTGCGCAAACGCGCCGCAAGCGTGTAGCGTCAGATTGCGGGACGACGCTGGATGTCTGGCGCACCCGGAAAGACTCGAACTTCCAACCCCCAGATTCGTAGTCTGGTGCTCTATCCAATTGAGCTACGGGTGCCTCACGGGCGATGTATCCGAAGCCTGATCCGCTCGCAAGACCCCGGGCAGGACCGGATCAGCTCGCGAGCTTGTCGAGCTTCAGCTCGCCAGCTTGTCGAGCTCGCGCAGCACCGCCTCGCCCATCACGCTGGTGCCGACGCGCGCCGCACCCGGCGACATCACGTCGGCGGTGCGCAAGCCATTCGCGAGCACCCGCGTGCACGCGTTCTCGATCATCCTTGCGTCCTCCTCCATGTCGAGCGAGTAGCGCAGCAGCATCGCGAAACTGAGTATCTGGCCGAACGGGTTGGCGATGCCCTTGCCGGCGATGTCGGGCGCGGTGCCGTGGATCGGCTCGTAGAGCGCGTGTCGCTTGCCGTCCGGCGCGCGTGCGCCGAGTGTCGCCGAGGGCAGCATGCCTAGGCTGCCGGTCAGCATCGCGCTCAGGTCGGAGAGCAGGTCGCCGAACAAGTTCGACGTCACGATCACGTCGAACTGGCGCGGGTTGCGCACCAGCTGCATCGCGCAGTTATCGGCGAGCATGTGCGACAGCGTGACGTCAGGATATTCGCTGTCACGCAGCGCCGCCACCGTCTGGCGCCACAACAGGCCGCTCTCCATCACGTTCGATTTGTCGACGCTGCAGAGCTTGCCGCTGCGCTTCTGCGCGAGATCAAGGGCGACGCGGGCGACACGCTCGATCTCGTGCGTGCTGTAGACCTCGGTGTTGATGCCGCGCCGAGTGCCGTCGGGCAGCGTCTCGATGCCGCGCGGCTCCCCGAAATAGACCCCGCCGGTGCTCTCGCGCACGATCATGATGTCGAGCCCGCGCACCACCTCGGGCTTCAGCGTGCTCGCGCCGACCAGCGGATCGAGCACGATTGCGGGGCGCAGATTGGCGAACAGCCCGAGCGCCTGGCGCAGGCCGAGGATCGCAAGCTCCGGCCGCTTGTCGAAGCCGAGATGATCCCATTTCGAACCGCCGACGGCGCCGAACAGCACCGCATCCGCCTCGCGGGCGAGCTCGATCGTGCGGTCGGACAGCGGCGTGCCGCGCGCATCGATCGAGGCGCCGCCGACGAGATCCTCGGTGATGTCGAAGGAGATCGAGCGCTTGCGGGTCATCCAGTCGACCACGCGCTTCACTTCGCGCATCACTTCCGGGCCGATGCCGTCACCCGGCAGAACGAGAAGCCGCTTGCTGGACACTGCCTGTTTGCTCCTCGTTGGGCGATCAGACACCGTCGATGATCGGCATCCAGGATTGTTGCCGCGCCTGCCGCGCCTCGAACGCGTCGATCGCGCCGGCGCGTTGCAGGGTCTGACCGATATCATCGAGGCCGTTCAGCAGCAGACGCTTTCGCAAGGCGTCGACGCTGAAGCCGATCTCCTCGCCGCCTGGTCGGATCACCACCTGGCGCTTGAGGTCGATGGTGACGCGGGCATTGCCGCCCATCTCGGCATCCGCGATCAACACGTCGCAGACGGCGCGCGGCAGCGCGATCGGCAGGACGCCGTTCTTGAAGCAGTTGTTGAAGAAGATGTCGGCGAAATCCGGCGCGATCACGCAGCGTATGCCGAAATCGAGCAACGCCCAGGGCGCATGCTCGCGCGACGAGCCGCAGCCGAAATTCTCATGCGCGATCAGGATGCTCGCGTCGCGGTAGGGCTCCCGGTTCAGCACGAAATCGCGGCGTTCGCTGCCGTCCGGCGCGTAGCGCAGCGTATCGAACAGGTGCACGCCGAGACCGCTGCGCCTGATGGTTTTCAAGAACCGCGCCGGGATGATCTTGTCGGTGTCGACATTGGCGAGCGGCAGCGGCGCCGCGATGCCGGACAAGGTCGTAAACGGCTGCATCAGGCGAGCGCCCGCACGTCGGTCAGCCGACCGGTCAGCGCGGCGGCGGCGGCCATCGCCGGAGACAGCAGATGCGTGCGCCCGCCAGGACCCTGCCGACCCTCGAAATTGCGGTTGGACGTGCTGGCGCAACGCTGGCCGGGAGAGAGCTTGTCGGGATTCATGCCGAGGCACATCGAGCAGCCGGGCTCGCGCCATTCGAAGCCGGCCTCGATCATCACCCGATCGAGGCCCTCCGCCTCGGCCTGCTGCTTGACGATGCCGGAGCCCGGCACGACCAGGGCGCGCACGCCCGGTGCGACGTGCCGTCCGCGAACGATGCCGGCCGCGGCACGGATGTCCTCGATGCGCCCGTTGGTGCAGCTGCCGATGAACACGACGTCGATCGGGATCGCGTCCAGACGAGTGCCCGGCGTCAGCGCCATGTAGTCGAGCATGCGCCGCGCCGCGGCGCGGGCGGCGGCGTCGGTGAGTTCAGCCGGATCAGGCACGCTGCCGGTGATCGGCAGCACCGCTTCGGGGCTGGTGCCCCAGGTGACCATCGGCGCGATGTCGGCGGCCTGCAGCACGACTAACCGATCATACCGCGCGCCGGGGTCGGAGGCGAGCGTGCGCCAGTGGGCGACGGCCTGGTCGAACGCGTCGCCCTCTGGCGCGAATGGTCGGCCGCGTATGTAGTCGAACGTCGTCTGGTCCGGGCAGACGAGACCGGCGCGCGCGCCCGCCTCGATCGACATGTTGCACAGCGTCAGCCGCCCCGCCATGTCGAGCGCCTCGATCGCCTGTCCGGCGAACTCGATGACGTGGCCGGTGCCGCCCGCGGTGCCGATGCGGCCGATGATGGCGAGCATGATGTCCTTCGCGGTGACGCCGGCGGGCGCTACCCCCTCCACTCGGACCAGCATGTTCTTCGCCGGCTTCTGCAGCAGCGTCTGCGTCGCCAGCACGTGCTCCACCTCGGACGTTCCGATGCCGAAAGCAAGCGCGCCGAGCGCGCCGTGCGTGGAGGTGTGGCTGTCGCCGCAGACGATCGTCATGCCGGGCAAGGACAGGCCCTGCTCGGGGCCGATGATGTGCACGATACCCTGGCGCTGATCGTGCAGATCGAAGAACGGAATGCCGAACTCGGCGACGTTGCGCTGCAGCGTCTCGACCTGGATACGGCTGTCGTCATCGGCAATAGGCTGACGCCGGTCTGTGGTCGGAACATTGTGATCGAGCACGGCAATCGTCGCGTCGGGCCGTCGCACGCGTCGGCCCGCCAGGCGCAAGCCCTCGAACGCCTGCGGGCTCGTCACCTCATGGACGAGATGGCGATCGATGTAGAGGACGCAGGTGCCGTCGTCGAGCCGGTCGACCACGTGGGCGTCCCAGATCTTGTCGAACAGCGTGCGCGGCGCAGCCTCGGACATCATCCCTCCCTCAAGAAAGCATGGGCTTTGCCCAAACCCACCAAAGGCCAGTCGGCCTTTGGAAACCATTTATTTAGAAAACGGGGTTTGGGGCCCAAGGCCCCAATGGGGTCAAGGGGCAAAGCCCCTTGCCTTGCCTTGCCTTGCCTTGCCTTGCCTTGCCTTGCCTTGCCTTGCCTTGCCTTCCTACTCCGCCGCAGCGGTAATCTCGCGCGCCTTTTCGGCGATGCGCGCCGACTTGCCGCGACGGCCGCGCAGATAATACAGCTTCGCGCGACGCACGTCGCCGCGGCGTATCACCTCGATCGCTGCGATCTGCGGCGAATACAGCGGAAACACGCGCTCGACCCCTTCGCCGTAGCTGATCTTGCGCACGGTGAAATTGCTGTTCAGGCCCTTGTTGGAGCGCGCGATCACCACGCCCTCATAGGCCTGGGTGCGGGTGCGCTCACCTTCGACGACCTTCACGCTCACCCGGACGGTGTCGCCAGGAGCGAACGAGGGGATTGGCCGCGTCGCGGTCAGGCGCTCGACTTCGCTGTGTTCAAAACTCTGCAGCAGGTTCATCGGAGAGGGTCCTCTTCGGGTCAGGGTGTTAGGACTGCGTGGCGGCGCTGGCAATCCGGGCGGCGTAGGCGGCCCACAGGTCGGGTCGGCGTTCCCTGGTGATCCGCTCGCGCTCGGCGTGGCGCCAGGCGGCGATCGCGGCGTGGTTGCCGGAGAGCAGCACCGGCGGCACCTGCCTGCCTGCCCAGTCGGCCGGGCGGGTGTAGTGCGGATATTCGAGCAGCCCGTGCGAAAAACTCTCCTCGTCGCCGCTCTGTGGCGCGCCCATGACGCCGGGCAGCAGACGCACGCACGCGTCGAGCAGCACCATGGCGGCAAGTTCGCCTCCCGAGAGCACGTAGTCGCCGATGCTGATCTCCTCAGCCCGGCGCGCCTCGATGACGCGCTGGTCGACGCCCTCGTAGCGTCCGCACAGCACGACGACGCCGGGGCCGCCGGCGACGCGCTCGGCATCGGCCTGGGTGAACGTCCGGCCGCGCGGCGTCATGTAGATCAGCGGCCGCTCGTCAAGCGCGGCGTCGATCGCCGCGGCGGCGATGTCCGGGCGCATCACCATGCCGGCGCCGCCGCCGAACGGGGCATCATCCACAGCGCGATGGCCGCCGCCCGCCTGCCCGCGCAGAGCGATCGCCGCGCACCGCCAGCGCCCGCCGGCGAGCGCCCGGCCGGCGAGAGACCCGCCGAGGGTGCCGGGAAACATTTGCGGAAACAGCGTCAGCACGGTGGCGCGCCAGGTATCGCTACCCTGATCGCTCATCGCGCGGCGTCCGGCATCTCGCGCAGATCGAACTCGGCTGGCGGCGCGATCACCAGCCGGCGATTGGCCAGATCGACCTCAGGCACCGCGGCGCGGGTAAACGGCAGCAGCAACGGCGCGCCGCCCCCGCCCGCTATCTCCAGGCTGACGCCGGCGCCGTAGTCATGAACGCTGCTGACGGTGCCGTGCGTCACGCCGACGGCGTCGACCGCCCTCAGGCCGACGAGATCGGCGAGGTAGAACTCCTCCTCCCGCGGCTGCGGCAGGCGTTCGCGCGGCACGCTTAGTCGCAGGTTCACCAGCGCCTCGGCCTCGTTGCGGTCGGCAACCGCGCGGCCGGAGGCATCACGCAGCTCGGCCACCCCCTCGCCGCGCCAGGCGAGCGTCCAGTGCCGGCCGCGATCATCGACGAGCGGAGAATAGCTCGCGAGATCCGCCGGATCGGCCGTATAGCTGTGCACGCGCAGCAGGCCGCGCACACCGTGCGGCCTGCCGACCACGCCCATGAGAATGGCGCCCATCAGTCTCTCGGCTGCCGACGGATCAAGCCGTCGCCGCCTCGGCCTTCGCCCGCTCCTGCGCCTTCTTCTTCGGCGCCGACTGGATCGGCTGCTCGCGGAAGGCCGGCTTCGGCGCCAGGCCGGCATTGCCGAGGAAGCGGGCGACTCGGTCGGTCGCGGTGGCGCCATGGCTCAGCCAATGGCTGA
Source organism: uncultured Acetobacteraceae bacterium (assembly GCA_964246775.1). GTDB lineage: Bacteria > Pseudomonadota > Alphaproteobacteria > Acetobacterales > Acetobacteraceae > CAXMMR01. The sequence goes on from CAXTSD010000011.1 coordinate 9,892, forward strand.
TGCGCTCGCCCACAAGACGCAGCCGGTCCTCGTGCTCCTGCGGCAGCATCGGGTTGTAGCTGCCCACCTTCTCGATGAAGCGACCGTCGCGCGGGCTGCGGCTGTCGGCGACGACGATGTGGTAGTAGGGTCGCTTCTTCGCGCCGGCGCGGGCAAGACGTATCTTGAGGCTCATTCGGTTTGGTCTCCTGGTTGGGGTGAGGCCCGGCGACCTCGCCCGGCTTTCGTCACTACGGGGTTTCGTTCAATACGGGCGGCGTTGCTGCTGAGCGCTCCTTGGCATCAGCGCCGACAGGCCGTGACGCATCAGCCCCTTCTGCCCGAGCTTCTTCATCCGCTTCATCATCGACGACATGTCGTCGAACTGGCGTAACAGGCGGTTGACCTCCTGGACCGTGCTGCCCGATCCGGCGGCGATGCGCTTCTTGCGGCTCGCCTTGATCAGTTCCGGGGCGCGTCGCTCCTTGAGCGTCATTGACGAGATGATCGCCTGCTGGCGCTTCAGCATCGTCGTGTCGAGATTGGCGTCCTCGATCTGCGACTTCAGCTTGCCGACGCCAGGCAGCATGCCGAGAATGCCGGAGATCGAGCCCATCTTGTTGATCTGGCGCAGCTGTGCCGCGTAATCCTCGAGATTGAACGACCCTTTCATCATCCGGGTCGCGAGCTTCTCCGCCTCGTCCTGGTCGATGGTTTCCGAAGCGCGTTCGACCAGGCCGACGATGTCGCCAAGGCCTAGGATGCGGCCGGCGACGCGCTCGGGGTGGAACTCCTCCAGCGCGTCGATCTTCTCGCCCGACCCGGTCAGCTTGATCGGCGCGCCGGTGATCTGGCGCATCGACAGGGCGGCGCCGCCGCGCGCGTCGCCGTCCATCCGGGTCAGCACGATGCCGGTGACGCCCACCGCCTCGTTGAAGGCGCGCGCGGTGTTCACCGCATCCTGGCCGGTCATCGCGTCGACCACGAGCAGGGTCTCGACCGGACTGGTCGCGGCGCGTATGGCGCGCACCTCATCCATCAGCGCCTGGTCGATCGACAGCCGGCCGGCGGTGTCGAGGATGACGACGTCGTAGCCTTCCCGCCGACCCGCCGCCATGGCGCGGCCGGCGATCTGCACCGGCGTCTGTCCGGGCACGATCGGCAGGCAGGCAACACCGGCCCGCTCGGCCAGCTGAGCCAGTTGCAGCTGCGCCGCCGGGCGCTGGGTATCGAGGCTCGCCAGCAGCACCCGGCGGCGCTCGCGCTGGGTCAGGCGGAGCGCCAGCTTGCCCGAGGTCGTGGTCTTGCCCGAGCCCTGCAGACCGACCATCAGTATCGGCACCGGGGGTGCGGCGATCAGGTTGAGCGGCACCGCGCCGGCGCCGCCAAGCGCCTCGATCAGCACGTCGTTGACGATCTTGGCCATCTGCTGGCCGGGCGAGACGGCGTCCAGCACCTCGGCGCCGATGGCGCGGTCGCGCACGCCCTGGATGAAGCTTTTGACCACCGGCAACGCGACGTCGGCCTCGAGCATCGCGAGCCGAACCTCGCGCAGGGCCTCGGTCACGTCGCCCTCGCTCAGCGCGCCGCGCCGGCGCAGCCCGTCGAACACCCCGGAAAGCTTGCCCGACAAGGCGTCGAACATCACGTCACCCCAATGCGAAAAGCGCCGCTGCGCGAACCCTCGCGAAGCGGCGGCGCCGCGCGCTCGGGCGTGCGGCAGGGCCGTGACTGGCCCGTGAGAGGCGTATCGCGCTTGCGGGACGACACGTCAAGCTCACGGCCGGGGCGCCGCAACGGATGCGGCACGTTCATGCTCTGCCGCGACGAGCCTGCGATGCGCCACCGTCCACCGTCGTTGGGCAACGATTTGTTCACTCCTGACGACCATCCCACCTGACGTATGCACAAGCTTCGTGATTTCGTTGTCAGATCGGGATTGCCCAAGCAGTCCGGCTGTAGCATGGTCGTCCAGCCGGACCGCCCACGGCGTTGCCTCGTCGAACAAAGGAACGACGACATGCGCGGTCTTGACCCCAGCTCCACGTCGCTTGCGACCAGCCCCGCCGTCCAAAGTGGCGGTTCTGGTCAGGCGTCTACCGCCGGGCATCCGGCCTGGACCCAGGCACTGGCTGAGGCCTCTGCCATGAGTGCCGGCGCGGCACCGCCAGCCGGCACCAGTGGCAGCCCGACGACACAAACCGGGTCCGCTTCGGCCGACGCGAGTTGGGCCGGGCAGGCGTGGGACTGGACCAAGCGTGAAGCCACCGCCGGCGTGCAGGCGATAAGTATATTCGACGCGACGCATGGCCATGTTTTGACTCGCGTCGCTGGTGCCGCGCAGGCGATCGGTGGTATTGCGGAGACGGCCACGGGTGCGGCAGTCGCCGGGCTTGGTACAGGCGCGACCGCGACCGGCATCGGCGCCGCACCGGGCATTCCTGCGGTGGTCGGTGGCAGCGCACTGGCCCTCAACGGCGTCGACAACGCCGCGGCGGGATTGCAGACCGCATTAACGGGTCAGTTTCATCACACAGTGATTTCTCAGGCCGCCGGCGACGCTTCGCGTGCGTTGGGCGCTTCGAGCGAAGCGGCTGAGCGCGTCACCAACGGCGTCGAGCTTGCGCAAGGGCTCGTGGGTGGCGGCGCGACGGGTGCCGTGTGGCGCAGGGCTGCAGTTAGCTCCGTAGCCCGGGCAACCGGGCCCGAGATGCAGTGGATAAACCCGTCCGAGCTACGTTTCAGCCAGACAAGTGCCGGGGGAAGCGGGCGAGCTCACGCATTACGAGCCTCGATGGCCGAAGACGGCTGGAAGGGCCCACCAATCGACGCGGTCCGCACACCCCAGGGCCTCGTTGCAATCGATAACACCCGCCCCGCATTGGCTCAGGAGCTTGGCTTGGACAGCATCCCCGTCAGGGTCTGGAACATGTCCGACGCGCTTCCAGCGTCGATGACCGAGACAAGCCGCTTTGGTCCGAGCCAGACCTGGGGCGATGCCCTCGCCTACAGGACCGGTCGCCAGTTACCGCCGCTCGATCCGACAGGCACTGCGCAGCGGCCACGCTTGCCGGGAGCCAGCCAATGAACACTCTTGTTTGGCTGTCAAATTCCCTAGCATCCGAGGGCGCTCACGTTCCCAGCGCCTTCTCGCGCTGGCTCGCGGCTGGCGAGCAGGAGTTTGGCGGCTGGTACTTGCTGGCAGAGCGCGGCGGGGCCGCCAACCGGGACAAGCTCACACAACTATACCCATCGCGAGACATCCTACCCTTCGCTCGCCGTCGCGACCGCGATGATGTGGCATGCTTGGTGCGAAGCGATCCCGAGCACCCACGCGGCAGCGTCGTCGTCATTCACGAAGATGCCATGCCTGGCTATGAAGTCGAAGCGGTGTTCGCGTCGCTGACCGAGTGGTTCGAGCAGGCGCGGAACGAAGGTCAGCACACGTCTTACGAGCCGTGTTCGACGCCACCGTCGTAGAGGTCGGGCGTCGTAGTGCGGCAGTCCGGACTGCATCGGCCGGCTTGTCTGTTTGTCGCATCGAGCCGGAAGCGTATGTCAGGAGCCGTCACCATGACGCCGTCACGCGCGTGGCACCGACACGTCGGGCTGTGCACTCGTGCGCCCGGCCCTCCTTATTCGTGCTGCACCACCGCGATGCCGGTCGCGTCAGGCAGCAGGGCGCTCAGCGTGCCGAGCCAGGGCTCGTAGCGGCGCCAAGCGTCGACCGGAGCGCGCGAGATCGGCTGACGGACCTGCCACTTGCTCGGTGTCCTGACGATGCGCGAGTTGCGCTCCGGCCTGAGGCAGGCGTCGTCCCACTGCAAGGCGCAGGCGGCGACCAGGCGGCGGATCGCCGGTTCGGGTTCGTCGACCAGCTCCTCGTAGTCCAGCTCGATGAAGCGGTGCTCGGGCAGCACCGCGCGCCAGTGGCTGGTCAGGCGCTCGACCGCCCGGACGGCGGCGACGAGGTCAGAGCCGCCGGTCGGGAAGGCGACGTGCTGGTTGAAATACGTCCGATGGATGGAAAGCGCCACGTCAATGGCGCGTCGGCGGCAATGGATGATGGTCGCGTGCGGCAGGCAGAGGTGGATGAGCCCGGCCCAGAACACGTTGAGCGGCATCTTGTCGGTGACATGGCCACTATCGGGCGCGAGCGCGTGCAGCAGCCGCGTGTAGTCGGATGCGGCGGCGGCAAGGAATCCCGGCTCGAGGCCGGCTGCCCCGTCCTGCTCCGAGTGGGCGCCGCGCTCGGTCCAGAACGGCAGTTCGCCGCCAGCCTCGACGAACGGGTGGCAGGACAGGATCTGCTCGACGAGCGTGGTGCCCGAACGTGGTAGACCGACGATGAACACAGGTGCGGGGCCGCCGACTTCGCCCGCGTAAGAAGGCCCGGGCGGGCGCAACAAATCGGGCGTGAAGCGAGCGATCAGCCGGTCGACGCGGGCCTGCAGGGCGCTAAGGTCAAACCGGCAGAGCGTGCCGCGCAGCGCGTCCGCGGCGTCGAAATGCCGCATCGCGCCGGCAGGGTCGCCGACATCGTCCGACGCCTTGCCGAGGGCGAGATGGAGCTTAAGACGGGTTTCGGGGTGCAGCCCGGGACAGGCTAAGGCGGCGCGCATCCGCTCGACGAGGTCGGCGTCGTCCCGGCTCACGCGGCGGCAACGAACCAGATCGTAATAGCTGCCGGCATAGTGTGGCGACGCCCTGGTCGCTCGGTCGTAGCAGTCCGCGGCTTCGGCAAGCCGCCCGGCATCGGCGAGCACCATGCCGAGTAGATCGGTCGCCGCCACGTCATCTGGCGTGAGCGCAAGCAGTTGGCGCAACACGCGTTCCGCCGCCGCGTCATCGCCCTCAGCGAGCAGCAGGCGCGCCTTGGCCAGACGCGTGAGGCTGGTCTTCGGCCTGGCGTTGGCGACGCGGCGGAACGCGGCCGCCGCCTCGGCGCGCCGACCATGCGTCTCAAGCAGGGCGCCGGCGCGGAACCTGGCCTCGACGAGGGAGGGCTGCAGCGCGCTGGCGTGCTGGTAGGCGTCGATGGCAGCTTCCTCGTCGCCCAGCGCCTGCAACGCGACGCCGAGCCGCAGGCTCGCCAGGGCGAAACTGGGATCGGCGACCAATGCTTGCTCGAACGACGCGACGGCCTCGGCGTAGTGGCCGGCTTGCAGGGTGAGGACGCCCAGATCATGCCGTATGGCGGCGTCGGACGGCGCCAGGCAGGCCGCCTGCCGCAGCCTCAGGATGGCCTCGCCGCGCCGACCGTCGCGCCGCGACCGCTCGGGTCGGGCGCGCAGTTGAGCCGGGCCGGGCCTCCGCGCCCGGCCCGGCGGCGGCGGCACCTAAGCGTGCTCGAGACGATCAATCGTCGCTGTCTGCCACCTTGTGCGCGGCGGCATGGACGAAGCTGGCCGGACGCTCGATCTTGGCCTCGCCCGGGTAGGGACGCGTCCAATTGGTGGCGGCATACCAGATCACGTGGTTGAGGAAGGTCTCGTCGATCGCGTCGGCGTGGCCCAGCTTGCCCCTGGTCATCGCGTTGGAGGCGACGTTCCAGGCATGCTGCATCGGCGTCATCCGCATCGCGTAATTGGCCGGGCCGGTGCCCGCGATCGGCGTGCCGCCGGGGCCGATGTTGAGCGGCGTGTTTGCCGGCAGGTGGGTGAACGGCGTCAGGTCCGGCGTGTTCTGGAAGCAGTCGAACATCGGTGACGCGGTGAGGTCGAACTGGGTCAGCGGCGCCAGGCCGAGAATGTTCTCGATCGTGCGGTTGATGTTCTCCTGCGTGTAGGTGGTGTGGATCACCTGGCCGACGCCAGGGCTCTGCGGCGCCACCGCATAGGGGCTGATGACGTAGGCCGGCTGCCGATGCCCGTCGATGTGATCGACGCCGTCCTGACTGTCATCCTCCTCGACGAAGATCGCCGTGCTCGGCCAGGCCTTGGTGTTGCTGATCGCCTCGACCATGCGGCCGAGTGCGAGGTCGTTGTCGGCCTGGTAGTTGTTGGGCAGCGGCAGGCCGCTCGAGGTGCCCGCCGTGTGGTCGTCCGGCAGCCAGATGATGGTGAGGTTCGGCACCGCGTTGGCGGCGTCCTGCGCCTGCAGGATCGGGATGTAGTAGTCGGCCCGGTACTGGTCGGGGATGCCGAGGTTGAACGACGGATAGTGCGGATCGAGTATGCTGGTGACCGACGGGATGGTCGCCGATTCCGTGTCCGAATTGTCCGGCACGATGTTGGCGCCCTGCTTGCCGTTGGTCTCCTTGAACAGCGACGTGTTGTAGAAATCCGCCCAGCTAAATTGACTGCCGTCCGCCTTCGGCGCGACGACGTAGCCGCCGCTCCATTCGCCGTACATCTTGACGTTGAGGCCCATCTTCTCGGCGCCCGACCACAGGAATCCGCGCTGGGTGTAGGTCAGCGCATCGTTGCTGTTGCCGCCGGGATAGGAGCGTATCCAGTCGGGCGAGAGTATGTCGTTCGAGTAGAACGAGCCGCTCTCGACGATCCACGGATGCCCGTCCGCCGACTGGCGGCTCGGCGCATACATGTTGTCGAGCAGCGGAAACCGCGCGATCAGCGCGTGCTGGTTCGGCACGTTGGCGGCGAACACCGCGAGGCTCGGGTCGCCATGGCCCTGCGGCACGTCGCCCAGGATCTGGTCGTAGGTGCGGTTTTCCTTGATGAACAGGAAGACGTGCTTGATCAGCGACGGCTCGCCGATATGCGCCGGAATGGCGACCGGCGCCGCGCCCGGGTTCGCGTATTGCGACCCGACCTTCACGTTGGCCGAATTCCAGTGGTTGTTGCTGATGACCTGCTTGGTGAACGCGGCGAGCTGGGCGGTGGTGGGGATCGGGATCAGGCTGACCGTGCCGGTCTCCTGATGGGTGTTGAAGGCGGCGACGCCGTACGACGTGGCGAGCGAGCCCTGCGCGCCGATGCCCTTGTCGTCGGCGACGACGAGCTGCTTGGTCGCCTTGTCGTAGGCGATGGTGGTCGGAAAATACAGCGTCGGAATGTAGCCCAGCACCGGGTTCGCCGAGTTGTTCGACAAATCGACCACGGCGATCGCGTTCGACTGGCCGAGGGTGACGTAGGCGGTGGTGCCGACGACGGCGATGCCGCTGGCGCCGGCGCCGAACGCGCCGCCATGGATGGGCACGCCGACCGGGATCGTCTGCACGACCTGCTTGAGGTCGGTGTCGATGACCGAGATGGTGTCGTCATAGGAATTGGCGACGTAGAGCATCGAGCCGGAGACCGTCATCCCGGCCGGATGCAGGCCGACATCGATGGTCTTGACCACCTTGCCGGTACGTATGTTGATCACCGACACGGTGCCGGTGGTGGCGTAGGCGTCGGTCGGGTCGACGACGATCGGCGTGCCGTCGGACAGGTTGGTGAAGTCGGACGCGGTCGCCGGGCGGCCGCCCTCGTTGCTCACATAGGCGAAATTGCCCTTGATCACGACGCTGTTAGGCGCGTTGCCGACCGGTATCTGCGAGGTCAGCGTGGCGTTCGTGAGGTTGAGCACGCCGACGGTGTTGTTCGCGTTCAGCGCCACCAGGCCGATCGAATTGTCGAGCACCGCGAGGCCGCCGGCATTAGCCGACGTGGTATTGTAAAGCAGCGGGTTCGCGGGCGGCGCCGGCAGGCGCACGCTCGGCGCCGGCGTCAGCAGGCCCGAGAACGGGTCGACATTCGCCACCGCGACGAAATTGTCGTCCTGGCTGAACAGCAGCTTGGAGCCGTCGGCGGAGTAGGTCACGCCGGTGAACGAGCCGTTCTTGTCGCCGGAGAACTTGGTGCCGTTGACCTGCGTCGGCAGGTAGCGCTGGCGCACCTGGCCGGTCGCGGTGTCGAACACGATGATCGGCTGGGCGGCGCTCATCAGCAGCACGGCGGCGCTCTTGGTGCGCTTGTTCGGATTGACGGCGACCGCCTTGGCGACCACCGGCGAGCCGAGCAGCACCGTCGTGCCGGCCGGCGTCAGCAGCTGGTTGTCCGAGGCGACGATCGAGCCGTTCTTCTGCGGGCCGACGATGCGGGTCATCGTGTCGGCGGCGATCGCCGGACTCGACGCGCCGAGGCTCGGCGCCGCAAGCGTCAGCGCAAACAGACCGGCAATCGGGTTCATTCTGAACAAGTTTCTCAACGCGAACTCCTGTCTTGGTGGCAAGCGGCAGGCGGCGCGTGGACCGCGTCCGTCGCACCGCGCGAAACACTCCGGAGGCGACGATCCGGTGTGCCAGTCGGGTATGGCAGTCGTGCCGCTCTCATCCAGCAGGCAGCGGTCTGATGGACGCGCTGCCTGACGCCAGGCTGACCGGGCTGAACCTAAGACTGTGAAATTACTGTGTCAGTCGGCCGCGGCGGCGCGTTCGCGGCTATTCCTCTGTCGTCTTCACACCCGTCGCCTCAACCCCTGAGAGCGGGACGCGCCCGCGAGAGTTCACGCCATGCGGCTGTTGCTGGTAGAGGATCATGCCAGGATGCGGGCGCTGATCGCCGAGCACCTCGGCAGCCAGGGCTTCGTCGTGGACAGCTTCTGCCGCGGTGCCGATGCGTTGGCGGCGGCGGAGGCCAGCGCCTACGACGCCGCAATCCTTGATCTCGGCCTGCCGGACATGGACGGCCTGCAGGTGCTGCGACGCCTGCGCGAGGGCGCATCCGCCGCGTTGCTGCCGGCGCTCATCCTGACCGCGCGCGACGGCGTGCGGGACCGGGTGCGCGGCCTTGATGCGGGCGCCGACGACTACATCGTGAAGCCGTTCGCGCTGGCCGAGCTGGACGCCCGGCTGCGCGCGGTGCTGCGCCGCCCCGGCTCACGTCTGCCGCCGGTCCATCGCCTCGGCAACCTCGCCTTCGATCCCGCGTCCCGCGAGGCGACGGTGACTTTGTCGACGGGGGAGCCGGGCGGCACCACCCTGCTTGATCTCACCCGGCTCGAGGCGGCGCTGCTCGAGACGCTGATCCGCGCCGCGCCGCACATCGTCGTCAAGGACGCGCTCGAGGAGCGCATCTACGGCTTCAACGAGCGCGCCAGTTCGAACGCGCTCGAGGCGGTGATCTCCCGCTTGCGACGCAAGCTGGCGGCGGCGGCAGCGACGGCGACGGTGGAAAGCGCCCGCGGCATCGGCTGCCGCCTGATCGAGCGGCCCCAGGAGCCGGTCGCGTGATGCGCCCCGGCGCCGGTCTGCGAGGCCAGCTCGCCCGCGGCCCCGACAGCCTGCGCGGCCGACTGATGCTGGCGATGTTCGCCGTATTCGTGTTCGGAACCGTCATCGCGTCCTTGCTTGACGAGCTCAACCTCGGAGCGCTGCTGGCGCCGACGCGGCCGCTCCGGCTTGGCGGCATCGAGCGTCTGCTGCGCGAGCCTTACCAGGACATCACGGTGCTGATCGGCTTCAGCCTGGTCGTGCTCCTGCTGATCTGGCTGGTCAGCGGCTGGAGCCTGGCGCCGCTGCGCCGCGCCTCGCACGAGGCGGCAGCGGTCGGGCCGTGCAACCCCGAGGCGCGCATCTCGATCGACGGCCTGCCGAGCGAGATCAGGCCGCTCGTCGTCGCCTGCAACGGCGCGCTGGCGCGGCTTGCCGCCGCCTATGCGCTCGAGCTGCGCTTCACCGCCGATGCGGCGCACGAATTGCGCACGCCTCTCGCCGTGCTCGACCTGCATCTGCAGCGGGCACGCGCCGAGGGACGCATCGACGAGGCGGTCGAAGGCGAGCTCGCGCAAATGAAGCGCCTGGTCGGCCAGTTGCTCGACCTCGCGCGCAAGGAGCAGGCGCCGCCGATTGCGTTGCTGCCGGCTTGCGCGACCGTCAACCTGTCGCGCGCCGCCCGCGAGGCGGCGGCGACCGTCAGCCAGCTTGCCGAGGCGGCAGGGCGCGCGCTCGTCGTCGACCTGCCGCAGATGCTGCCGGTTCTCGGCCGCGCCGACGACTTGCGCGACATGGTTCGCAACCTGCTCGACAATGCGGTGGCGCCCCGCGCCCGGCAGATACGCCAGCGCGGCCGCATGCAGGCCGCCCCAAGACCCCCCCGCCCCGCGGCGGCGGAGGCGCTGATCGAGGTGTCGGACGAGGGCGCGGGCGTGCCCGACGCGCTCGCGCTCGGCCTGTTCGAACGCTTCCGCAAGGCCGTGGCAAGCTCGCCAGGCAGCGGCCTTGGCCTTGCGATCGTCGCCGAAGTGGTGCGCAGCCATGGCGGCACGGTCGAGTTCGCGCCCGCGCCGGGCGATGAGCGGCCGGGCGAGCCGGGCGATGCGGCGCCGCGCGCCAATCAGGGCTGTCGCGTGCGGGTGCGCCTGCCGGC
>CAXTSD010000012.1:0-17752 GCA_964246775.1 uncultured Acetobacteraceae bacterium
TGCCGGGATCGCGCCCGCAGCCGGCGAGCCCAAGACACAGCGCCGCCGCTACCAGCGTCGTCGTCACCTTACCGTAGATCATAAATCCCTCCGTCCTCTGTCGCCCGCGTCCGGCGGGCGGCGCGCCCAACCGCCGTACGGCACGAATGCCGGCGCCGCCGTCAGGGTTTCGCACGCAGCGCACCATTCAGATCGCCGCCACGCCCGCCCGATGCCCGATGCCGGCACAAGATCGACATGGCGGCCGGTTGCGGCAATGACGCGGCGGAAATGCGGCAACCGCATGCGCCCGGGTGCGCCACCTCGCACCGTCGGCCGGCGCCACACCGCTTCGTGATCGGTGCGTCGCCCCGCTCCGCGCGGGCCTTGCTCCGTCCAGGTGTCAGGGCTACTTCCTGCCGCCTCAAGCCGATCACCTGCTGATCCCGGCCACAAGCGGGCTTTCGGCCAAGCCGGGCGGCAGCGACCGGCCGGGGGCCGCCGCTCGCAAGGCCCCCGGAAGCGCGACGCCAAGCCCGATACCAAGGCCCGCCATATCCGGGCGATGAAAGGTTGCGTGCATGTTCTCTCGTCTGCTCGGCGTCATGTCGGCCGACATGGCGATCGATCTCGGGACCGCGAACACGCTGGTCTACGTGAAGGGCAGGGGCATCGTGCTGGCCGAGCCGAGCGTCGTCGCCATCGCCGACGTGCGCGGCAAGAAGCAGGTGCTGGCGGTCGGCGAGGAGGCCAAGCTGATGCTCGGGCGCACGCCAGGCAACATCCAGGCGATCCGGCCGATGCGCGACGGCGTCATCGCCGATTTCGAGGTCGCCGAGGAGATGATCAAGCACTTCATCCGCAAGGTGCACAACCGGCGCGGCTTCGCGAGCCCGATGATCATCGTCTGCGTGCCGTCCGGCTCCACCGCGGTCGAGCGGCGGGCGATCCAGGAGAGTGCCGAGAGCGCCGGCGCGCGTCGCGTGCTGCTGATCGAGGAGCCGATGGCCGCCGCGATCGGCGCCGGCCTGCCGGTTACCGAGCCCTCGGGCAGCATGATCGTCGACATCGGCGGCGGCACGACCGAGGTCGCGGTGATCTCGCTCGGCGGCATCGTCTACGCGCGCTCGGTGCGCACCGGCGGCGACAAGATGGACGAGGCGATCATCAGCTACATACGGCGACAATACAACCTGCTGATCGGCGAGAGCTCGTCCGAGCGGCTGAAGATCGAGATCGGCGCCGCGCGGCCGGGCGAGGATGGCGATGACGGGTCGTGGAAGGAGGTGCGCGGCCGCGACCTGATGAACGGCGTGCCGCGCGAGGTCATCGTCAGTCAGCGCCAGATCGCCGAGAGCCTGATCGAGCCGGTGAGCGCCATCGTCGAGGCGGTGAAGGTCGCGCTCGAGAACACCCCGCCCGAACTCGCCGCCGACATCGTCGACAAGGGGATCGTGCTGACCGGCGGCGGCGCGCTGCTCTACCGGCTCGACCAGGTGCTGCGCGAGGCGACCGGACTGCCCGTCGTCGTCGCCGAGGAGCCGCTGAACTGCGTCGCCCTCGGCACCGGCCGCGCGCTCGAGGAGATGAAGCGGCTGCGCAACGTGCTGACGACCATGTACTGAGGCGGGGTGGCTCGCCTGGCGCGTCGGCCGGCGCGGACCGGACATCGTGATTTTCGTCCCCCTTCAAGTCGCGGCGTGCGAGTGCTGCCGCAGGCTACGCCCGAGCGGTTAACAGCGCGTGAACGCCGCCGCCCGGCGGCGCGACAACCCGAAACCGCGTGATTTCGGACCCGGGATCGGCTACAGCCTGATCCTGGGCCCTTCCACGTCCTAGCGCCTGATCGTTTCAGGTTGGGTAAACCTGAAACGTGAATCAGCCGCTCCTACAACAGCCTAGCGCGGCGGCGACAGCTTGATCAGGCTCTCCATCCAGGCCCGCCAGGCATTGGCCCGCCTCACTTTGCCGCTGCTGATCGCGGCCTCGTTCGGGCTGATGCTGCTCGGCCGCGCCGATGGCAGGCTCGCCGAGCGCGCCCGCATCGGCATGTCGGACGCGCTGGCGCCGATCTTCGGCCTCGTCTCCGGCCCGCTCGACAGGCTGCGCGGCCTGTCTCACGACGTGGGCGGGCTGATGGCGCTGCGGTCGGAGACGGCGCGGCTCAGGGCGGAGAACGACCGGCTCGCCCACTGGTACACCGTCGCGATGGCGCTCGATGCCGAGAACGCCGAGTTGAAGGCGGCGCTGCGCTGGATCCCCGACCCCAGCGCCTCCTTCGTCACCGCGCGCGTGGTCGCCGATAGCGGCGGCGTCTACGCGCGCTCGGTGCTGCTCTCCGTCGGGCCGAACCATGCGATCCGGCGCGGCGAGATCGCGCTTGACGCCTCCGGCCTGGTCGGCCGCGTCACCGAGGTCGGCAGCCGCAGCGCCCGCGTGCTGCTGGTGACCGACATGAACAGCCGCATCCCGGTGACCCTCGAAGGCAGCCGGGCCCGCGGCCTGCTGATCGGCAACAACACCGCACTGCCGCGGCTCGCCTACCTGCCATCCGGCGTGCGCCCCGCCGAGGGCGAGCGCGTCGTCACCAGCGCCGAGGCCAACGCCTATCCCGCCGGCCTGCCGGTCGGGCAGGTGCACTACGGCAGCGCCAACCAGCCCGAATTGCAGCCTTTCGCCGCCCTCGACCGGCTCGAGATCGTACGCATCTTCGACTACGGGCTGAACGGCATCGAGCCGCCGGAGGCGCCGGGCCGCGCCGCGCTCGGCGCCCACGTCGCGCAAGGCACGGCGTCGCCAGCCGAGCCGCCGCCTGCTGCGGGCAGGTGAGCCGGCATGGATCGCATGCCGGGCATCCGGCCGCGCGCGAGTCTGTGGCAGAAGCTCGACGCTGCCTCGCGCCTCGCCTTCCCGACCGTGCTCACGGCGCTGGTGCTGCTGGTGCTTTCGGCGCCGCTCGGCCTGCCTGGCGAGGCGCAGCTGCAACCGGCCTGGGCGCTCGCCTGCGTGTTCTTCTGGTCGGTGTTCCGGCCGAACTCGATGCCGCCGCTCGCAGTGTTCTGCCTCGGCTTGCTGTGCAACCTGCTCGGCCTGGCGCCGGCCGGCGTTCCGGTGCTGATCCTGCTGATCGCGCACGGCATTGCGGTGCGCAGCCGGCGCGTGCTGGCGCGTCAGGGTTTTGCCATCGTCTGGCTGGCGTTTGTCGCGGTGGCGACCGGCGCCGCGGCGCTGGAATGGGCGCTGATCTGCCTGCTCGACTGGCACCTGTTTCCCGGCTGGCCAGGCCTGTTCGAGGCGCTGGTCGCCGCCGGCTTCTATCCGGCGCTGGCGACCGTGCTCACCCGCGCGCATCGCTCCATCGCGGCACCCGAGCAGGCGTGAGCGCGACCGGCACGGGTGCGACAGGCACGGGTGCGACAGGCATTGGCCGATGATGCCGGTCCAGCGCGACAGCCGGCGCCGTCGGGTGTTCACCCGTCGCGCCCTGCTGCTGATGGGCGGCCAGGTGGCGGCAGTGGGCGCGCTCGGCGCCCGGCTCTACCGCGTGCAGGTCGCCGACCAGCAGAAATACAGCACGCTCGCCGAGAGCAACCGGATCAGCGCCCGCCTGATCGCGCCGCCGCGCGGCGAGATACTCGACCGCTTCGGCGTGACCGTCGCCGGCAACAAGCTGAACTGGCGGGCGTTGCTGCTCGCCGAGCAGACCACCGACGTCGAGGGCACGCTCGACACTTTCGAGCGCATACTGCCGCTCGCCGACCATGACCGCGGCCGCATCGAGCGCGAGCTGCGCCATCGGCGCCGCTTCATTCCGGTGACGCTGCGCGAATTCCTGTCCTGGGAGGACATGGCGCGCATCGAGGTGAACGCGCCCGACCTGCCGGGCGTCGTCGTCGATGTCGGCACCACCCGCATCTACCCGTATGGCGCGCTGCTCGCCCACGTCGTCGGCTACGTCGCGCCGCCGAACGAGGCCGACGAGGTCGCGAGCGGCGGCGACAGCGGGGGCGACAGCGAGGGCGGCGACCCGGTGCTCGCCTTGCCGGGCATCAGGATCGGCCGCGCCGGCATGGAAAAATTCCACGAGGCGGAGCTGCGCGGGCAGGCCGGCGAGGTGCAGATGGAGGTGAACGCGCTCGGCCGCGTGATCCGCGAGCTCGACCGCCAGGACGGCCAGCCGGGCGATCAGGTCACCAGCACGATCGACGTCGCGCTGCAGCAGCAGACGCTCGATCATCTCGCCGACCAGTCGGCCTCCGCCGTGGTGATGGACTGCCGCAACGGCGAGGTGCTGGCGATGGCGACCAACCCGTCCTTCGATCCGTCGCTGTTCGACAGCGGCGTGTCGGAGGCGCAGTGGGTCGAGTGGACGAACAACTCGCGCACGCCGCTGATCAACAAGGCGACCGCCGGTCTGTATCCGCCCGGCTCCACCTTCAAGATGGCGGTCGCCATCGCGGCGATGCAGACCGGCGCGCTCGCGCCGTCCGACCGGATCAACTGCCCCGGCCACTACGACATCGGCGACACGCGGTTTCACTGCTGGCGCAAGGGCGGCCACGGCTCGCTCGACCTGCGCGGCGGGCTCAAGAACAGCTGCGACGTGTTCTTCTACGAGGCGGCGCGGCGCACCGGCATCGACGCCATCGCCGCGAGCGCGAACGCGCTCGGCCTCGGGGTGCCGCTCGCCATCGACCTGCCCGGCGCCCGCACCGGTCTCGTGCCGACGCGCGAATGGCGCCGCCGGCGCGGCCACGCCTGGAACATCGGCGACACGGTGGTGAGCGGCATCGGCCAGGGTTACATCGAGACGACGCCGCTGGCGCTTGCGACCTACGTCGCGCGCCTCGCCACCGGCCGCGCCGTGGTGCCGCACCTGACGCGCGCGATCGAAGGCGAGTTGCAGACCGGCTCGACCGCCGCCGACTGGCCGGCGCTCGACATCCCCGAGCGCATGCTGCAGGCGGTGCGGGCCGGGATGTTCGCGGTGGTGAACGAGGCCGGCGGCACGGCGCCGCACGCGAGGCTCAACCTGCCGGGGGTGCAGCTCGCCGGCAAGACCGGCTCGAGCCAGGTGCACCGCGTCTCGCGCGCGATGCGCGAGCACGGCCACTACAACTCGGCGAAGCTGCCCTGGGAGCAGCGGCCGCACGCGCTATTCGTCTGCTTCGCGCCGTACGACGCGCCGCGCTACGCGATCGCCGTCGTCGTCGAGCACGGCAACGCCGGCGCGGACGTGGCGGCGCCGCTCGCGCGCGACATCATGCGCGACACGCTCGCGCGCGATCCGTCGGAGCGCCGGCAAGCGCCGCAGGCGGTGGCGGATGCGGGGGCGGCCAAGGGCTAGGTTTGGCGGCGGTTGCAACCACCGAGGACCGCAAAACTGGGCCGAGACAGCGCTTTGCGCAAGCCGGCAGGGCTTCGCTTGTGAGTTCTGCCAGCCGCTTCTGAGCGGGCGCGCTGCATGCCTGATGCTTGCCCATTTCGTTCCGGCGGTACAACTTTGTGCGCCGGACCGCCGAACGGCATTCACCGTCGAACACAGGAGCGACGGAATGGACAGTCTCGACCCAAGCTCAACCTCACTGACGGCCAGCGATACGCATTCCGATTATCATTTCGATCAGCCGACGGTGACCCCGCATCCGGCCTGGACCCAGGCCCTGGCCGAGGCTTCGGCCGCGGATGCAGGGCCGGCGCAGGATGTGATCAAGGCAGCGACCGATCCCGCGACGGGGACGGTGAATACCGGGCAACTGGCGCAGCAGGTGACCGATGCCGCGGCGCATGATCCGGCCAAGGCGAATGCGGCCTATGCGGCGGTGCATGCGCAGTTGCAGGCATCCGATCCACCGGCCGCGGACCGGTTCAACCAAAATGTAGTGCGCGCGTTTGGCGATGCCGCCAAGGGGGCAGCCCCGGGTGTGTATCGCGCCGGCGGCGAGGTGCTGAAGAGCAACCCGATTTTGAGCAAGCAGTGAGAGTTCACCGAGAGCGCGTGGACTGGCGAGGGTGGCGCGACAAAGGGACTGGACACCTTACTTGAGCAGCACGGCATAACAGCAGACGACCGTGTGCGAACGCCGCCAGCCGGGTCGTTGGACAAGGCGAGCGGGGTGGGTTCCGCGCGGGCGAACAACACCAACGGCAGCCTGGCACGCGACGCAATTGCCGACGACTACCGGTCGCGAGGTGTTGAGGCGCACACGGAAGTGCCAAGCCAGGGCGGCGCACGACGGGTGGACGTGCAGGTCCAGCAACCGGCGGCGGATCCGAGATACAGGGGAACGCTCGATATCGAGTCCAAGGTGGGGCGAGCCGGGCTGGACGGCGATACCAGGCTGCAGGTTGCTAAGGACGCTCAGGCGCTGGCGGAGAACGGCGAGGTACGCGGTGCCGGACACGCTTTAGAGGGTGCAGGCAAGGTGCTGGGGCCTGTCGCAGTGGTGGCGGACGCTGTCCAGTTGGGGCAAGCCTTCCACCAGGACGGCAATACGATCGGCAAGAACACCGGCCGGGCGGCGGCCGGCGTTGCCGGCGGCTGGGGCGGTGCGCTGGCAGGCGCGGAAGCTGGTGGTGCGGCAGGTGCGGCGCTGGGCTCCGTCGGGCCGGTCGTGGGCACGGCTGTGGGTGGCGCCATCGGGGCGATCGCCGGAGGGATTGCGGGTGGCGCGGGCGGCGACTGGGTGGGGCGTCGCCTGTTCGACGAAGCCGGCAGCATCTTCTAGGAGGCGCGGGATGGCCAAGTGGCTCCGGCGGATAGTCGGCAGGTCGCAAGACGGTCTGCCGGAGTTGCTTAAGAGCTATCCCGCGTATCTGGGGCCATTCCCGGGGGACAGCGATGGACTGCTTCCGGGGCAGCCGGAAGCCAATCTGGCGTATCTGCTGACGCACCGGCAGGCACGGGTCGACGCCGTTCTGGGTCTGCTGGAAGCACGCGGGGTGGCGACGGGCGGCGCCCTGGGTCAGGATGACCCCAGGGCGTTCCTGGAGCGACTGTGGGACTGGATCGAGGCGGAGTGGCCAGGTATCCATTCTCCCAAGCTCACGCGTTCCCGTTTGTGCCGGAATCCGCGTGGGGACGGGCCAGAGAAAGCGCTGTCCTTGGTGACAGACGTGGGCATCCTGCTCGGCGAGATGGTGCTGGCACGCAAGCCGGACTTCAGCTGGGTCTTGGACCTTGCACCCGCAAACCAGGGGGAGAATGGCTCGCTGAGCCAGAAGCAGCCGGTGGTGTTCCGCGCTGGGAGCCTGCCGGTTGGCGACATCATGTTCGATCCGGTGGGAATGGCCGAGACAGTTTACATCCAGTGTAAGTCCAGCGCGATATTCTTGCTGAACCGCATGGCAGGCGGGGTGATGGATTTCGTTGGCGGCGCAAAAGAGCGCGCCGCGGCGGAACGGGAGCGTGCCTGGCGGTAGCATCGCACGCCCGTCCAGCCTGGTTGGGCTTTCATGAGGACGGCAATTTGATCGGCGGTAACACTGGCCGGGCGACCGCTGGGATTGCTGGTGGTTGGGGCGGCGCGCTGACAGGCAAGGAGGCTGGTGGCGTTGACGGCGCGGCGCTGGGTTCGATGGTGCCTGTTGTGGGCACGGCCGTTGGTGGCGCTATAGGTGTAGCGGCGCGCAATCGTTAACAGCCCGACGCGCAATCAAAGGCGGTTTCCGACGCAGATTAGAAAGCGCAACGGCCAAGGCCAGGGCCAACGATAGGGGAGAGCGCGTGCAATGATCGGCGCAGTCGCCAGCATCGCCATCCTGGCAACCATCGCGGCGTTGCACGCCTACTGGGCGAGCGGTGGCCAGTTCGGCAAGGCGGCGGCGATACCGGAGCGGGATGGCAAGCCGGTGCTGCATCCGACGCCGGCGATTACCTGGGGCGTGGCGGCCTGCCTGGTCCTCGCCGCCCTGGTGATTGCGGCGCGCGCCGGGCTGATCGCGTTCGTGGGCCCGGTTCCGGTCATCCGGCTTGCCACATGGGTGCTGGTCGGCGTCTTCGCGGCGCGCGCGGTCGGCGAGTTCCGCTACGTCGGCTTCTTCAAGCGGGTCCGCGGAAGCCGGTTCTCGCGGCTTGATACAGCGTTCTATTCGCCGTTGTGCTGCGTGCTGGCGCTGCTGATCGCCGACGCGGCGCGACTGTAGGCGGCCGCCGGTTCGCGATGCCCGGCGTGTTCACGTAGCATGACCGCTGCTCCGGCGACCCTCGTCGGGGGTGCGCCGCCGCCCGCCACGACCGCTGGATGACCGCATGCTCTCAGACCGCCGCCTGCTGCGCGCCGAGCCCGATTTCGGGCTGCTGACCAAGCTCTGGCAGATCCAGTGGGCCTACGTGCTGCTGCTCTGCGCCCTCGCCGGCGTCGGCTACGTGGCGCTGTATTCGGCCGGCGGCGGCCCCGAGCCGTATGCGACGCGCGACGCCATGCGCTTCGCCTTCGGCCTGATCATGATGCTGTCGCTGGCGCTGATCGACATACGCGTCCTCGCCCGCCTCGCCTGGCCGCTCTACGCCGGCTCGCTGCTGCTGCTCGGCCTCGTGCTGCGCATCGGCCATACCGGCAAGGGGGCGGAGCGCTGGATCGACGTCGCCGGGCTGCAGCTGCAGCCGAGCGAGCTGATGAAGGTCGCCCTCGTGCTGGCGCTCGCCGCCTGGTTCCACCGCGCCAGCTGGGAGCGGATGCGCAACCCGCTGTTCCTGATCCCGCCCGCCGGGGCGACGCTGCTGCCGGTGCTGCTGATCCTCAAGGAGCCGAACCTCGGCACCGCCGTGATCACCGCGGTGGTCGGCGTCTCGGTGTTCGTCGCGGCGGGAATGCGCTGGTGGCTGATGCTGCTGGCGGCGCTGCCGCTGCCGTTCGGCGCCGAGTTCGCCTACCGCCACCTGCATGACTACCAGCGCGCCCGCATCACCACCTTCCTCAACCCTGAGAGCGACCCGCTCGGCGCCGGCTACAACATCATCCAGAGCAAGATCGCGCTCGGCTCGGGCGGCTTGTGGGGCAAGGGCTTCATGCAGGGCACCCAGGCGCACCTCAACTTCCTGCCCGAGAAGCAGACCGACTTCATCTTCTCGATCATCGCCGAGGAGTGGGGGCTGGTCGGCGCCGGCGCGGTGCTGGCGCTGCTGCTGCTGATCGTGCTCGGCGGCATGCTGATGGCGCTGCGCTGCCGCCACCAGTTCGGCCGGCTGCTGGCACTCGGCATCTCGATGAACTTCTTCATGTATGTGCTGGTCAACATCGCCATGGTCACCGGCTCGATCCCGGTCGGCGGCGTGCCGCTGCCGCTGGTCTCGCACGGCGGCTCGGCGATGCTGACGGTGATGTTCGCCTTCGGGCTGCTGATGTCGGTGCACGTGCACCGCGACGTCGAATGGAGCGAGGAACGCGAGCCGGGCTGAGCCAAGGTAAGGCAAGGGGCGTTGCCCCTTGACCCCATCAAAGGCGGAGCCTTTGAAATCCATTTATTAAAAGAAGGGGTTAGGCGCCGTTTGGCCCAGCCTCTTTTCCCAGCAGCTTGCCAGAAACTAGAAGCGGGCCGAAAGCGCGAGCGAGCCGTAATTGAACAGGCCGCCCTTCGAGCCGTTGAACTCCGGCGTCTGCCAGGTCTGGGTGTAGCTGATCCTGACGCCGTAATACATCACCGCGAGACCGGCCTCCATCTCGCCGACGTCGAAGATGCGGTGCACCGACGGCGTGTTGCGCCGGAAGGTGCTGCCGTCGAGCGCCACGTCGTAGCCGACGAGCCGGCCGTCGACGCCGCCGAATGCGTACCAGACGAATGGGCGCGTCGGCGTGTAGGCGTCGGTGCCGGAGGTGCCCGGGGTGATCTTGGCCGGGCCGAAATCCGAACCTAGCCCCTGGCCGAGCCGCAACCGCAGCCCCGAGCCGACATAGTCCTGCACCGAGCCGCCGGCGACCTTCACATCCAGCAGCCCGTCGGTCTCGAGGCCGTAGAACCGGGCGACCGGCACCCGCCAGCTATGCTGCTCGAGCAGCTCGACCGCTACCTGGTCCTTGATTTCGTAGTGCCAGCCCTGGTTCTCGGTATCGCCGATGATGTCGTGAAAGCCGTTCTGCACCCGCGCGCCCTGGGCGTCCGGGCCGACGACGCCCAAGGTGAGAGCGAACAGGTTGCGCGTCGAGGCGGTGTCGTGGATCAGCCCGCCGGTAAGCAGCAACTCGCCGGCGTAGGGATGGTCGCCCGGCGGCGGCACCGGCGCCTGCGTGTTTCGCGGCGTGAACAGCGCCTGGGTGATGTCGATCGTGTAGCGATCAACGCCGTTGCCCCAGAGATAGCGCCCGGCATCGGCGAGTGGCTTGGGCACCTGCGCGGTCGGCGAGACGTAGCCGAGCCGGATGCCGCTCGTGTAATACTGGTCGGACGTGCCGTGCAGCGTCGACGCCGCGTCGTTCTCGATCTGCAGGGTGACGATGCTCGCCGGGTCGTTCATCGGCAGACCTTCGGCGTGCTGCTCGGTCTCCATGATGGATTGCGCCCAGGCGCGGGGGGGCGACGCGACGGCGAGGCAGAGGCCGGCCGCGAGACCCGCCAGCAGCGGCACCCGGCTCCAGGGCCGGGCAGGCCGCGCGTCGCTGGTCGAGGTCGAGGTGTCGGACATCATCATCCATCGATCGGTTCGATCCTTTGTATGATGTCGAAGACGACGATGGAAAGCCCTCGTGCCGCGCCGCAAGGGCGCCAGCGCAACGAAGGCCGGAAGGCGTTGCGAAAACGACGAAGCCGTCGGCGTGGCGGAGAGAGTGGGATTCGAACCCACGGTGGGCTTGCACCCACGGCGGTTTTCAAGACCGCTGCCTTAAACCGCTCGGCCATCTCTCCCGCGCGTGCGCTTGCGCTCAGGACACTACAGCAGTGTCCGGCGGAACGGGAGTGGCGCGTTGACGGTGGCGCGTCTGCGGGGGCGTCGCGGCGAGGCTGCCTGTCGGCCGATATCGGCGGCGACGGCGCGGGGCTAGTGTGCTGCCCCAGAAGTTCGCCTTCGAACTTCTGTGATGAGCAGGCCACGAAAACAATGCACTAGTGTGCGGTGCCGACATGCAGCGCTTCACCCTCGCCCACCTGACCGATCCGCACCTCACCCTGGCCGGCCTGCCGCCGAGCTGGCGCGACCTGCCGCTCAAGCGGGCGCTCGGCCGGATTTCCTGGCAGGCGAACCGCCGGCGGCTGCATCGCCCGGAGGCGCTGCTCGCCGTCATCGCCGACCTGCTGACGGCGAGGCCCGATCACGTGGCGGTCAGCGGCGACCTCACCAATCTTGGCCTGGCTGCCGAGTTCGACCGCGCCGTCGCATGGCTCGCGCGCCTCGGCGAGCCAGGCGCGGTGAGCGTGGTGCCCGGCAACCACGACGCGATGGTGAGGAGCCGCTGGGCCGACGGCATCGGCCGCTGGTCGGCTTTCATGTCTGACGATTTGACCGGTCGCGCCGCGGCGGAGGCGGACTTCCCCTATCTGCGCCGGCGCGGCCCGGTCGCGCTGATCGGTCTGAGCTCGGCGGCGCCGTCGCGCGTCTTTCATGCGACCGGCCAGGTCGGGCGACGTCAGGCTGATCGCCTGGCGACGCTGCTCGACGCGACGCGACGCGCCGGGCTGTGCCGGATCGTGCTGCTGCATCATCCGCCGATCGACGGCATGGCTCCGGAGCGCAAGGCTCTGCTCGACCGCGGACGCATCCAGGCAGCTCTCGGCGCGCACGGCGCCGAGCTTGTGCTGTGCGGCCACACCCACATCGCGGCACTCGGCGAGCTGGCCGGACCGCACGGACCGATCGCGGTTACGGTGGGTCCTTCCGCCTCCGCCCTGCCGAGCGGCGAGCGCGATCCGCGCCGCGCCGCCGGATGGCAGCGCATCGACGTGGCGCCGGCAGCGTCAGGCTGGCGCCTACGCATCGAGCGCCGCCAGCTCGGCACCGACGGCGCCATGCGGGCGACGTTCGCCAGCAGCTTCGAGGCGCCGGGCTGCTCGGGTAGCCACACCTGACGCTTGCGAGGTGGCGTCAGCGTGCGTCGGCGTGTACCGGCAAAGGTCCTGCCTCTAGGGGCGCTCGCGTGTCGCGCGGCGGCGCGCCGATCGTGTCGCGCGGCGGCGCGCCGATCGTGTCGTGCGTTGGCGCGCCGATCGTGTCGCGCGGCGGCGCGCCGATCATGTCAGTTTGCGGCGGCGCGCCGATCGTGTTGGTCCAGGCGTATGCCGGCGACTGCGTCGTCTCGGGCGGCGCGAACAGCGCGGCAGCTGAGCGGCCGGCGCATTTGGCGCTGTACAAAGCGCGGTCGGCCTCGATGAGCAGGGTCTCTCGTCCCGGCTGCTCCGCCTCGGGGATCAGCGCCCGGACGCCGGCGCTGATCGTCACCACGCCGAGCGGTGAACCCTCATGCGGGATCCGCAGCGCCCGGACGCCGTCGACCACGCGCATGGCGAGCGCGTACGCGCCTTCGGCGTCGGTGTCCGGCAACAGCAGGGCGAGCTCCTCGCCGCCATAGCGCACGGCGAGATCAGCCGGCCGGCGCAGGGTCGTGACCAGCACCCGGGCAATCGCCTGCAGGACGCGATCACCCTGCGGATGGCCGTAACGGTCGTTGAACGCCTTGAAATGATCGACGTCGATCATGATCAAGGCGAGCGAGGTCGCGTTGCGAGCGGCACGGCGATGCTCGATATCCAGCATCTCGTCGAATTGGCGGCGATTGCCGATCCCGGTCAGCCCGTCCTGGCGCGCCAGCAGGTTGAGCCTCGCGTTCGCCGCCTCGGTCTCGCGCTGCGCCTGTCGCAGCGCCGCTTCGATGCGATGCTGCTCGGTCTGGTCGATGAGCACGCCGAACAATGAAACCGGCCGGCCGGCCGCATCGAACTGCACGATGCCGCGCGAGGCGACATGCCGTATCTCGCCGTTCGGGCGCAGGATGCGGGCGGTGTGGTCGAGCGGGGTGCCGTCGGCCATCGCGTCCTCGACCACTGCGCTCACCAGGTCGCGATCCTCCGGATGATAGGCGGCGAGCGCCGCCTCGAGATCGATGCCGGCGGCGGCGGGCAGGCCGTGGATGCGGAATACCTCGTCCGACCAGCTGAGAGTGCGGTCCGGCAGGCTGACCCGCCAGTGGCCGACATGCCCCATCTCCTCGGCCAGCAGCAGCCAGCGATAGCCCTCGGCCATGCGCGCCTCTGAGCGCAGCAGGCGCCGATGCGCGCGCTGCAGCCGCCGGTCGGCCAGCCGCATATGGCCAAGCTGGCGGACGACGCGCCGTGCGGTCCAGGCGAGCGCCAGCAGGACGCAGGTCACTTCGCCGAGCAGCGTCGCCGTCTGCAGACGCCAGCCGGCGAGCGCCTGGCCGCGCTCGCGCGCCACCACGACCAGCAGCGGAAAGCGAGGCACCCGATGATAGCCGCCGATCCTGGTCACCCCGTCGACCAGCGGCGTGAAGGTGAAGCTCGTGGGCGCGCCCGGAGCGGCGATGTGCGCGAAGGTTTCAGTGCCGGCGATATCGCGGCCGATATTGCTGGCGACGAACGGCCGGCGGGCGACGATCGTGCCGCGAGTCGTCACCAGGGTGAAGATCGCCCCGCTCTCGCCGACGTCGAAGCCCTCGTAGGAGTGCTGGAAATAGTCGAGCGAGATTGTCGCGAGCGCGATCCCGGCGAAGCCGCCCTGGGCGTCAGTCAGCCGGCGCGCGACAGTGATGATCCAGCTGCCGTCGAGCTTGCTGCGCACCGTCGGACCAAACACCGCGACGTCGCCTGCGGCCCGCTTCGCCTCGGCGAAATACGGCTGGTCGGCGAAATTGAGCCCGCCGGGCGGAACCGGCACCGATCCGGCCAGCATGTCGCCGTTCGGGCCGATGATGAGCAGCGTGTCGATCAGCGGCAGCGCCGCGGCGCGCAGCGCCAGCACCCGGTCGAGGCGCGTCAGGCTCGCCGGGGTGGTGCCGTCCACCCTCACCCGCTCGCGCAGGCCGACCAGGATGGTGTCCGCCTCCTGCAGCACGTCGTTCGTGTGCTCGGCGAGCGAGCGTGCGAGGTTGGCGACCTCGGTCTTCGTCTGCCGCACCGCGTTGCCCCGGTCCGCCCAGGCCCAGAGCAGCGCCAGGCACACCAGCACCGTCCCGATCAGCACCGTCAGGCGGACGACGACGCGCTGGGTTTGCACGAAGGAAAGGCGCGACTCTCGCACGGCGGGGGTCTCCAAGCTCACTTCCAAGCTCACGGAGCGAGGATGACCTGGCGCGATTAAGACTTCGTGAACGCGGCGGCTGTCGGCTGCCGCCGTTGTCTTTCTGCCGCCGCTGTTACCGTTTGACATGGAACGGCGGGCGCTCGCGTCCTATGTGCTCTGACGCAGTGCGGCAAAACGGCGGCGGCAGCGGCGCGCCTTGGCCTCAGCTTGGAAGGATTGCGCTTGGGCCTGGTACAATACGCACTGAAATTCCGCGTCACCTTCTACGTGCTCGCCGCGCTGATCCTGTTCTGCGGCATCGGCGCCAGCACGGTGATGCCGAAGGACGTGTTCCCGGAAGTGAACATCCCTGTCGTGGTCGTGATCTGGACCTATACCGGCCTCGACACGAAGGACATGGAGAACAAGGTCACCACGTATACCGAGTTCTCACTATCCAACAACGTCAACGACATACGCAGGCTTGAGAGCACGACGCTGCAGGGCATCACCATACAGCGCGTCTATTTCCAGCCCTCGGTCAGCCTCAATCTCGCGTTGTCGCAGATCACCGCCTCGATGAACTCGATACGCGCGGTGCTGCCGCCCGGCATCCAGCCGCCGGTGATCCGCCCGTTCTCCGCCTCCGCCGTGCCGGTGATCCAGCTGGCGCTGTCGTCGCCGAAGGAGAGCGAGCAGCAGCTCTACGATTACGGCCTCTACAAGATACGCCAGGCGCTCGCGACCGTTCCTGGCTCGACGCTGACGCCGCCCTTCGGCGGCGTTCCAAGGCAGATCCAGATCGATCTGAACCTCAACGCGCTGCGCGCCTATGGCCTGACGCCGCAGGATGTCACCACGGCGCTGATCAACCAGAACGTCACCGTGCCCTCCGGTCTCGCCAAGATCGGCAACACCCAGTACGTGATCCACCTCAACGCCTCGCCGACGGTGATCACGACGCTGAACGAGGCGCCGGTGAAGATCGTCAACGGCTCGCCGATCCTGATACGCGACGTCGCCTGGGTGCGCGACGGCGGGCCGCCGCAGCAGAACATCGTGCGCAACGACGGTCGCCGGTCGGTGCTGCTCGAGATCCTCAAGAACGGCAACTCGTCGACGCTCACGGTGGTGAACAACGTGAAGGCGATGCTGCCCGGCATCCACGCCGCGGCGCCCAAGGACATGCAGATCAAGGCGCTGTTCGACCAGTCGGTGTTCGTCTCCGGCGCCATCATCGACGTGGTGCGCGAGGCGGCGATCGCCGCCGGCCTCACCGGGCTCATGATCCTGCTGTTCCTCGGCTCCTGGCGCAGCACGCTCGTGGTGCTGGTCTCGATCCCGCTCTCGGTGCTGACCTCGCTCGCCGTGCTCGGCGCGCTCGGCGAGACGATCAACATCATGACGCTGGGCGGCATGGCGCTCGCCGTCGGCATACTGGTCGACGACGCGACGGTCGCGATCGAGAACACCTATCGGCTGATGGACGAGGGCCACCCGTTCCGCCAGAGCGTCGTCGAGGGTGCCGCCGGCATCGCCAAGCCGGCGCTGATCTCGACGCTGTCGATCTGCTCGGCCTTCGTCTCGGTGTTCATGTTGCAGGACGCGCCGAAATTCCTGTTCACGCCGCAGGCGCTCGCGGTGGTGTTCGCGATGCTTGCCTCCTACGTGCTGTCGCGGACGCTGGTGCCGATACTGATCGACGTGCTTATCGAGACTGAGTACAATCGCAAGCATGCCAAGTCCGGCGAACAGCCGCCGCCACGGCCACGCGGCCGCTTCGCCGGCGTGCTGGGCTTCTTCGGCCGCTTCCACGCCGGCTTCGAACGCCGGTTCGACATCTTTCAGCGCGCCTATGTCGGCCTGCTGCATCTGGTCATCGCCCGGCCGCTGATCCCGCTGCTCGGCGCCGGCGCGACCATCGCGCTCGCCGGCGTGCTGTTCCTGTTCGTCGGCGAGGAGTATTTCCCGGCGATCGACGCCGGGCAGATGACGCTGCACGTGCGCGCCCGCCCTGGCCTGCGCATCGAGGAGGCGGAGCGGCTGTTCCAGTCGGTCGAGGACACGGTGCGCGAGGTGGTGCCGAAGCGCGAGCTCGGCGGCATCATCGACAATATCGGCCTGCCCTCGCTCAACTATAACCTCGCCTTCAACGACGGCTCGTTCGTCGCCTATAACGACGGCCAGGTGCTGATCTCGCTGAAGCAGAACCACGGCTCGACCTTCACCTATCAGCGCCAGCTGCGGCAGTTGCTGCCGCAGCGTTTCCCGGACGCGATCTTCTATTTCCAGCCGGCCGACATCGTGACCCAGATACTTGATTTCGGCACCCTGGCGCCGATCGACATCCAGGTCAGCGGCCGTCATCAGGCCGACGACCTCAAGGTCGCGCAGGAGATCTCCGGCAAGCTGCGGGCGGTCAGCGGCGCCGTCGACGTGCACCTCCAGCAGATCGTCAACGCCCCGGTCTATGACGTCGACATCGATCGAAACCGCGCCTCCGAGCTCGGGTTGACCACCCAGCAGGTCGCCGCCAACCTCAACGTCTCGCTGTCCGGCTCCTTCCAGATCTCGCCGAACTTCTGGGCCGACCCGGTTTCCGGCATCGCCTACCAGGTCTGGGTGCAGACGCCGGAATACCGCATCCAGCAGCTGCACGACCTCAAGAACACGCCGCTACTGGTCTCGAACAGCTCGGCCTCCAGCGGCGACCCCTCGGGAGGTACCGCGATCAACCTGCTGTCGAACCTCGCGACCTTCCGCCGCGCCTTCGAGCAGACCTCGATCAACCACGTGAACCTGCAGCCGACCTACGACGTCTTCGCCTCGGTGCAGGACCGCGCACTCGGCAGCGTCTCCGCCGACGTCGACCGCATCGTGCGGGACGCGCAGAAGCAGTTGCAGGCGCCCGACAAGATCACCGTGCGCGGCCAGATCGACAGCATGAGGAGCTCGTTCGACCAGATCGGCCTTGGCCTCGCGATCGCGCTCATCGCCGTCTACCTGCTGATGGCGATCAACTACCAGAACTGGGGCGATCCGTTCGTCGTCCTGCTCGCTTTGCCGCTCGCCTTCTGCGGCATCATCCTCAGCCTGTTCATAACCCAGACGCACTTCTCCATCCCGTCGCTGTTCGGCGCGATCATGAGCGTCGGCGTCGCCAGCGCGAACTCGATCCTGCTCGTCACCTTCGCCCGCGAGCACCGCGAGCAGACCGGGTGCTCGGCGATGGAGGCGGCGATCGAGGCCGGGCACACGCGGCTGCGCCCGGTGCTGATGACGGCGGGGGCGATGTTCGTCGGCCTCATCCCGATGGCGATCGGCATCGGCGAGGGTTCGGAGCAGAACGCCGCACTGGCGCGGGCGGTGATGGGCGGCATCGGCGTCGGCACCGTCTCCACCCTGGTGTTCGTCCCCTTCCTGTACAGCCTGCTGCGCCGTGGCGAGGCGAAGCCGCTCGAGGACTACGCATGATGGACCAGCATCCCGGCTCGGGCGGCGAGAGCCGCGCCCTGGTCACCCACGAGGACCACGTGCCGGCAGTCGTCGCGCCGTCGTCCTCGCCCGCAGGAGCCGCGCCGGAAGCGCGCCGGCGCGACCAAGCGC